>JAITII010000037.1 GCA_031279515.1 Deltaproteobacteria bacterium | reverse complement strand
GATTCTACTAGGAATTTTTCCCCGTCATAAAGAGCTCCCATAGGGATGTAACGCATAGGGCCATCTAGGTAGAACATGATGGTCGTAGCCTTTGCTTCAATAAGCTCAGCAGCAAAAGGTTCTACAATTAAATCATAGAGCTCTTTTCCAGTCTTTCTAGGATCTAAGGACGGGTTATTTAAAAGATAATAAAAGATTTTTATCTTTTCTTCCAAGGCTTTTCTAGAAATAAGTGATTCTTTCACTAATAACTCTTCAGGGGTTGTGAGGAAAAGATAGAGAGTGTCTGGACCAGCCAAGGCGTAAATAAGAACAGTGCCATCTCCTAAGGTGCGCAAAGTTTTTTTTAAAGATTCGAGATTTTCGACCTTTTGAGTTTTATCTATATCACTTGCTGCAGCTAAAATCTCTGGAAGGGCATTGCAAAAATCCAAGAATGCCTCGGTGGCAGCTAAAATTTCCGCATCCAGTTTCGCAAGGCGAGTAGTTTCTTCAGGACTTAATCCGTAGTTTTGCTTTTTTCTTTCTAGATTACTCCACTCTTTTCTCAAAGTAGACAAGGTTTCAGAAGCTTCAAAGTATTGAATCAGCGCCTGCTCTTCTGGAGTATTTTCCATTAAAATAGCTCTAGCAGCTGCAGTAAAATCGAAAGAATGATCCAAAGTCGGATCGGACATTTCGTCCAATTTAAGAAGAGATAGAACTGATAGAGCTTCTTCCGGGCGTCCGGCTTCTAACAAAAGCTTTACTAAAAAATGATATCTGTCTTCAACTGTTTCTAGATAAGTTTCTTGAAGGTAATCTTCAATTGTCATTATAGAAATTCTGCTGAGCTGCGTAAAAGCTATTGATCTTTTGACAAAGAAAATAGCTAAATCCAGCTTGCCGTTTAGATAATAAGTAATTCCGAGATTAAATGTTGTCAAAGCAGTTGATGGATGATCTGACCCCAGTACTCTTTCTTCTGCTTCCAAGACTTTTTGATAAATAGCTAACGCCTCGCTATTGTTTCCGAGGTCACTGTAGATAGTAGCCACATTATTCATGGCCATGAGCGTATCAGGATGCTCAGGGCCAAGAAATTTCTCTCTAGCTTCCAAGATCTCTTGACAAATAGCTAACGCCTCGCGAAAGTTTCCTAGATCTCTGTAAATAGAAGCCCCATTATTCATGGCCGTGAGCGTATCGGGATGCTCAGGGCCAAGTAATCTATCACTAGCTTCCAAGACTTCTTGATGCAGTGCTAAAGCCTCGCTAAAGTTTCCGAGGTCACTGTAAATATAAGCCACATTATTCATAGTCATAAGCGCGTGAGGATGTTCAGGTCCAAGGGTTTTTTCTTGAGCTTCCAAGACTTCAAGCAAAATAGCTAACGCCTCGTGAATGTTTCCGAGGTCACTGTAGATTGAAGCCACATTGTTCTTGCTTGTAAGTGTATCAGGATGCATAGGGCCAAGGATTCTCTCCCTAGCTTCCAAGACTTCTTGATAAATAGCTAACGCCTTGCGAAAGTTTCCAAGGTCACTGTAAATAGAAGCCACATTATTCATGGCTATCAGCGTATCAGGATGCTCTGGGCCAAGGACTCTCTCCCTAGCTTCCAAGACTTCTTGATGAATAGCTAATGCCTCGTGAAAGTTTCCGAGGTCACTGTAGGTAGAAGCCACATTGTTCTTGGTTGTAAGCGTATCAGGATGCTCTGGGCCAAGAACTCTCTCACTAGCTTCCATGACTTCTTGATAAATAGCTAATGCCTCGCGAAGGTTTCCGAGGTCACTATAGGTAGAAGCCAAATTGCTCTTGGTTGTTAGCGTATCAGGATGCATAGGGCCAAGGATCCTCTCTCTAGCTTCTAAGACTTCCTGATGCAGTGCTAGCGCCTTGTTATAGTTTCCGAGGGCACTGTAAATAGAAGCCACATTGTTCTTGGTCCTGAGCGTATCAGGATGCTCTGGGCCAAGTACTCTCTCAGTTGCTTCCAAGATTTCTTGATAAATAGCTAACGCCTCGCGAAAGTTTCCGAGAGCACTGTAGGTAGAAGCCACATTATTCATGCTCCCGAGCGTATTAGGATGCTCAGGGCCCAGGAGTCTCTCACTAACTTCCAAGACTTCCTGATGCAGTGCTAGCGCCTTGCTATAGTTTCCGAGGTCACTGTAATTCGTAGCCATATTGTTCATAGTCGTGAGCGTATCAGGATGCTCAGGGCCCAGGACTCTCCTTTGAACTTCCAAGACTTCCTGATGCATTGCTAACGCCTTGCTATAGTTTCCAAGGTCTCTATAAATAGAAGCTACATTATTGATTGACATGAGCGTATCAGGATGCTCTGAGCCCAGGAGTCTCTCTCTAGCTTCCAAGACATTTTGATAAATAGCTAAGGCCTCGTGAAAGTCTCCGAGGGCACTGTAAATATAAGCCACATTGTTCATACTCTTGAGCGTAGCAGGATGCTCTGGGCCAAGAACTCTCTCACTAGCTTCCAAGACTTCCTGATGCAAAGCTAGAGCCTTACTATAGTTTCCGAGATCACTGTAGATTTGAGCAACATTATTCATGGTCGTGAGCGTGTCAGGATGCTCAAGGCCAAGAATTCTCTTTTTAACTTCCAAGACTTCTAGATAAAGAGCTAATGCCTCTCTGTAATTTCCGAGTGCGCTGTAGGTAAGAGCCACATTGTTTTTGGTAGTTAGTACATCAGGATGTTCTAGACCTAAGACTTTCTCTTGAATTTCCAATATTGCATGATAAATAGCTAAAGCTTCGTTGTAGTTTCCAAGTTCACTGAGAGAAAAAGCCATATTGTGTTTGACCATGAGTACATTAGGATGCTCAGGGCCTAATACTTTCTCTAGAGTTTCCAAGATTTCTTGATAAATAGCTATCGCCTCGTTGTAGTTTCCAAGTACTGTGTAGATATGCCCCATATTGTGCTTGGCCAAGAGTGTAATTTGATGCTCTGGGCCCAGGATTCGCTCAATTGGTTTCATGAGTTCTAGGGAAATAGCTAGCGCCTCTCTGTATTTTCCGAGTGAGGTGTAGGTAATAGCCATATTTGTCTTGGTAATGAGCGTGATAATATGCTCTGGCCCTAATACTTGTTCTTCTAATTGCTGGATTTCCTGTAAAATGGCTAGTGCATTTTCGTATTCACCAAAATTAAGAATTATATTGGCAAGATTACTTTTGGTGTCAATTGTATCTTTGTGAATGTTTCCGAGGGTTGCTATTTGGATAGGTAGAATTTCTTCTACAATACCTAAAGCTTTGGCGTATTCTCCAAGGTTATTATAAAAAACAGCAAGATAATTTTTTGTGCGAAGCACGTCTGGATGGTCATATCCTAGTAATATTTCTTGTACTTCCAGAACTTCACTTGCGATATTCAAGGCTTGTGTATAGTCTCCAAAAAGGTAGTAAGTAAAGGCTAAGCCATTTTTTGTCCTTAATGTCTCTTTATTTTCAGTACCAAGAATTTGTTCTTGTAATTTTAATGTTGAAATAAATAGTTCCAGGGCTTTATTGTAGTCACCCTGGTCATTATAAACTTCGGCTAACCTACTTGAAGTTATCAAAGTTTCTGGATGCTCTGCGCCCAGTAATCTTTTTTGGTCTAAAAGAACATTAGATAGAGTATCTAAAGCTTTTAAAAAATCACCAGAATAATAAAAATAAGCTGCCATATCACGCCTGGTTATCAGGGTTTCCAGGTGTTCTGGTCCAAAACCATCCCTTATGGTAGAAAGTAAATCTTCATATAATTGGTAGGCATCACTAAAACGGTAATAGTCCAGATAGCTTTGGGCTAATTCTCTTTTTGTTTGAATAGTAGCTGGAGCTAATGGTCCAAGGGTAGCTGACTCTGTATCAAGTCTTGCTTCTAATTCTTCTATATTCTGGAATTGAGCTAAGGCGGCAAGGGGGAAGACCAACAGAGCCGTTGTTAGAACCGCAATTTTTAAGGTTATGTTTAGGATGTAATATGGTTTACGCATGTGCCTCTATTTTGCTCCTAGGGTATGCATTAATAATTTTTTTCTGTTTCATCTTGGATACTGCCATGATAGCACATAGCTTTTTACCTATCGCCCTTTCTACTCTTACTTTCTATTAGTTTAATCCTTTTCTTGATAAGGATCCTCTCCTTCTGAGCTTTTCGTCATAAGAATCCTCTCCTTGTAAGCTTATTGTCAATTTATCTCTTTCCCGTTACTTTTGAAATGGAAAATTTCAATTTAGGGGCTAAAAGCGGAAGATTTAGCCCCAGGCTTGACCGCAAAACTAACGCTATTGTATGTTTTCTATTTTTTCTACATTTATGTTGAAAAGTGCATGTGGCAATCCTACTAATATTGTATATTTCTGACATTTTCGTGGGCTAAATATAGGGGCCAAGAGCCAGTCATTTACCAAAAACTTCAATAATATCAAGTACTTAGCCTGTCAATGGGTGCTCTTGGTCCAATTAATGCAATGGACAGTAGATAGCTTCCCAATGGGGAGGTCATTTTTTGTTTAGAGCTACCCTTGAGGCCCTGAGGCAATTTGGGCAGAGCTTCTAAGATACTGAAAGCCAGGGTCTTAAAAAGCCAAGGTATTAACAAGCAATGAAAAGGAGATGAATTATGAGACAGGTTGCCATTTACGGGAAGGGAGGTATAGGTAAGTCCACCACCACCCAGAACCTCAATGCGGGCCTGGGTGAGATGGGTAAAAAGATCATGATTGTGGGTTGCGACCCCAAGGCCGACTCCACAAGGCTTATCTTAGGTGGTCTTGCCCAGGAAACGGTCCTTGACACCTTGAGGGAGGAGGGTGATGACATCGACTTAGATCAAGTGATGCGCGAAGGCTTTTCCAAGATCCGCTGCGTCGAGTCAGGTGGCCCTGAACCCGGTGTGGGCTGCGCTGGCAGGGGGATTATAACTTCCATAGGACTTTTGGAAAGGCTTGGGGCTTATACCGAGGATTTAGACTATGTCTTCTACGACGTCTTAGGTGATGTTGTGTGCGGCGGCTTTGCTATGCCCATCCGCGAGGGAAAGGCTCGGGAGATCTACATCGTCTGCTCCGGAGAAATGATGGCCTTATACGCAGCCAACAATATCTCCAAAGGTATCCGCAAGTACGCCAATACCGGCGGCGTGCGCCTGGGAGGCTTAATCTGTAACAGCCGCAACGTGGACGGCGAGGCTGAGCTTGTGTCTTCTGTGGCCAAAGAACTGGGGACCCAGATGATCTACTTCGTGCCCCGGGACAACATGGTCCAGAGGGCCGAGATCCATAAGCAGACGGTCATTCAGTTCGATCCCGAGAGCAACCAGGCAAAGGAGTACCGCAACCTGGCTCAGAAAATCGATGACAACGACATGTTCGTTATTCCCACCCCTTTGACCCAAGAGAGATTGGAAAATATCTTAATGGAACACGGGATTCTATAGGAAGGCGAAGATGCAACTTATTAAAGCCATTATACGGCCCGAAAAGGCCACGGCTGTTATCACAGAGCTTTTGAGCGCCGGATATCCGGCGGTCACCAAGGTGGATGTCTACGGCCGAGGCAAGCAAAAGGGTATTGTCTTAAACGATGTCCACTATGACGAGCTTCCTAAACAGATGCTTTTAATTGTTGCCAATGACGAGGATTGCGATGACATAGTGGGGGTTATCATGCGCACCGCCAGAACCGGCGAGGGCCATTTCGGGGACGGGAGGATCTTCGCATTGCCGGTGGAAAAAGCCTGGACCATAAGCACGGGAAAGGAAGGCCTCTAATGAAGGAGCTCATGGTCATAGTGCGCTCCACTAAGGTGGGGCAGACTAAAAACGCCTTAGCTGCGGCTGGTTTTCCTGGCTTTACCTGCGTCCCATGTTTGGGACGCGGCAAAAAGCTCATGGACCCGGGGGTCTTAAAGCTAATCATGGAAAGCGGGGAATTGCCTCTAACAGCTGCCGGCGAATCCTTGACCGAGGCAGCAAGGCTCATACCCAAGCGCCTTTTTACTATAGTAGTGGCGGATGAAAGGGTACAGGATGCCATAGATGTGTTAATCGCAGTTAACTCCTCGGGCCACCCGGGCGACGGCAGGATTTTTGTTTTGCCAGTTAAGGATTCCTTTAGCGTTCGCTTAGGCTCTCCCATGGAGGTGTGAGATGGTAGAGGTAAAAACAGAGATACTCTCAAAATACAAGGCCAAGGTCTTCAAGAGCCGCAAGGATCATATCCTGGAAGTAGATAGCTCTAAAGCCCAGGAGATAGCTGCCAATACCCGGGCAATACCGGGCATCATGACGAACCGTGGCTGCTGCTACGCAGGTTGCAAGGGCGTGGTTTTAGGTCCCTTGAAAGATACCTTGGTCTTGACCCACGGCCCCATTGGCTGCGGCTTTTACTCATGGGGTACCAGGCGCAATAAGGCACGCCCCGACGAAAACGGGGAAAACTTTGTGCAATACTGTTTTTCCACCGACATGCAGGAGCCTGACATAGTCTTTGGAGGTGACAAGAAATTAAGGAAAGCCCTGCAAGAAGCCTATGAAATTTTTCATCCCAAGCGCATCATGATCTGTTCCACCTGTCCTGTGGGACTTATTGGTGACGACATCCATGCGGTGGCGGCCTGGGCGGAAAAGGAATTTAATATAACCTGTGTGGCCTTTTCCTGCGAAGGCTACAAGGGTGTAAGCCAAAGCGCGGGGCACCATATAGCCAACAACGGCCTTATGAAAAGGATAATAGGGACCGATGACAGGGAGGTAGAGGGAAAGTATAAGATTAACCTCTTGGGGGAATACAATATAGGCGGCGACGGTTGGGAGACGGAGAGGATCTTGAAGAAAGTGGGCTACAAGGTGGTGGCCATCTTTACTGGTGACGGGGCATTGGCCGATATTGCCCGTTCCCATAAAGCGGACTTAAATCTTGTGCAATGCCACAGGTCCATTAACTATGTAGCTGAGATGATGCGCGATGCCTTTGGTACCAACTGGCTAAAGGTGAACTTTATCGGCCTTAAGGCTACGGCAGACACCTTAAGAAATATAGCTACCTTTTTCGGTGACTCTAGTCTCATGGACCGCACCGAAGAAGTCATAGAAGAGGAAATGGCCGCCATAGCCGGAGATGTTGCCTATTTTAAAAACCGTTTGGAGGGCCGTAAGGCGGCTATCTTCGTGGGAGGCTCCAGATCGCATCACTACCAGGAGCTCTTGCGGGACTTCGGGGTGACTACCGTTTTAGCTGGTTACGAGTTTGCCCATAGGGACGACTATGAGGGAAGGCGGGTAATTCCCAATTTAAAAGAAGACGCGGATTCCAAAAATATAGAAAACCTTGTTATGAGTAAAGACATGCGCTACAGGGCTTTTTTAAGTCCGGAAAGGGCAGCTGAGCTTAAAGAAAAGATAGGACTTGAGAACTACGAGGGACTTATTACGGACATGCCAGACGGCACCTTTGTGGTAGACGATCTAAACCACTATGAGACCGAGGCCTTCATAGAGCTTTTAAAACCGGACATCTTTTTTTCCGGCATCAAGGACAAGTACGTCATCCAGAAAGGTGGGGTGCTCTCAAGGCAGCTGCACTCCTATGACTATAGCGGCCCCTACTCAGGTTTTAAGGGTTCTTTGATTTTCGGAAGGGATCTGACCATGGGCCTTTATGCCCCGGCCTGGAAGCTGGTGTCCCCGCCCTGGGCCCAAAAAAATGAAAAGCTAAGCCAGGACGGGCTTTTACGCGAGGATAGCGATGCTTGACCAAACCCCCAAAGAACTTATTAAGCGCGATGGCTTAAGGATAAACCCTTTAAAGACCTGTCAGCCCGTGGGTGCGCTCTATGCTGCCCTAGGGGTCAAAAAGTGTATGCCCCACAGCCACGGCAGCCAGGGCTGTGTCTCTTACCACAGGACTTTTTTAACTCGCCACTTTAAAGAGCCAGCCATAGCTTCCTCCAGCTCCTTTACTGAAGGGGCCTCAGTCTTTGGAGGCGGTGCAAATTTAAGAAGTTCGGTTAAAAATATCTTTGACCTCTACGATCCCGACATCATAGCGGTCCACACCACCTGCTTATCTGAGACCATAGGAGATGATTTAAATTCCTATATCCTGGAGATGGAGATCCCCGATGACAAGCTGGTGGTGCACTGCAACACCCCCAGCTATGTGGGTTCCCATATCCATGGCTATGCCAACATGGTAGCTGGTTTTATCAAGTACCTGGCGGACAAAAATGCCCCTAAAAATGAGAAGCTGGGCTTTTTCCCGGGCTTTGTAAATCCAGGGGATCTAAGAGAGTACAAAAGGCTTTTGGAGCTCATGGGCGTAGAGTTCATCATGCTTCCCGACCAGACCGGGGTCATGGATAGCCCCATGACTGGGGTCTATGAGATGTTTCCCAAGGGAGGCACAACTATAGAAGAGATAAGGGCCTTAGGCGGGGTGAAAGAGGCCTTGGCCATGGGGGATTTTGCCTCCACCGAACCGGCCCTGGTTTTAAAGAGTAAATGCGGTGTGGAAACCAAGGTATTGCCCCTTCCTTTCGGGGTGGAAGGTACTGACAAGTTTTTAATGGAGCTTTCCAGGATCTCTGGAAATCCAGTCCCCAAGGTCCTGGAAGAGGAGCGGGGGAGACTTATTGATCTAATGTTGGATGCCAACCCCTATTTCTATGCTAAGAGATGCTCTATCTTTGGGGATCCGGATACGGTTTTGGGCATTTTATCCTTGGCCCTGGAATTGGGCATGAAACCCATCCACCTTATAACCGGAACCCCAGGGGAACTCTTTGAAAGAAAGGCCAAAGAGATCTTGGCCGCTTACGGATTAGAAGGGGAGGGAAGGGTAAAAAGTAGCGGCGATCTCTTTGAGCTCCACCAGTGGATTAAAAATGACGGGTCAGATCTCTTGATAGGCACCTCCTATGGTAAGCAGATAGCCAAGGCCGAGGACCTTCCCTTTGTGAGGGCTGGCTTTCCTGTCTTGGACCGCTACGGACACGCCTACGAGCCTTTGCTAGGCTACCAAGGGGGCCTAATATTAGCTAAGCGCATAGCTGACACCATTATGGACCGCATGGATAGAGACGTTTTAGATGAGGATTTGGAAGTAGTCATGTAAAAGATGCTAACAAAAGCAAGTCTATGGTTTTTTTCTCACTTTTGGTTATAGAGCTTTTGTATTTTTATTTTAGAAGGCGCCCAAAAAAACGGGTAAAAAAGGCATAAAATGACCCTAAAGATCCTAGAAGATAGGCTAAGTTCCATTGCCTTTAAAGGAAAAGAGGCACGTAGCAGAGTATCCTGCGGTAAGAACTCAGTATCCGGGGCTGTGAGCCAGAGGGCCTGCGTATTTTGTGGCGCAAGGGTGGTTCTAAACCCAATAACTGATGCCTTTCACCTGGTCCATGGTCCCATAGGTTGCGCCAGCTACACCTGGGATATCAGGGGGAGTTTGTCCAGCGGCTCACAACTGTATCGTCACAGTTTTTCTACGGATTTGAAGGAAAAAGACGTAGTCTTCGGAGGTGCGGAAAAGCTAGAGGCGGCCGTAAGGGAGATAGTGGAAAAATACCAACCCCCTTTAATCTTTATCTATTCCACCTGCTTAGTGGGCGTCATAGGAGATGACGTTGAAGCTGTCTGCCGTAAGGCGGAAAGCCAATATGGCATAAGGGTTATTAACGTCAAAGCCCCAGGGTTTGCAGGACACAAGGCCATGGGCTATAGGTTGGCTTCCGAGGCTATTATGAAGCTCATAAGCCGCGAGCCAGAGGTCCCAAAAGAGAAGTTCGGGGTAAATATCTTAGGCGATTATAACCTAGCCGGAGAGGCTTGGATCATCGGAAATTACCTTAAAGAGATAGGGGTTCCGGTAGTTACTACCTTTACCGGGGACTCCACTTGCGCCTCTTTAAGAAGATCCCTTGGAGCCTTATTAAATGTAGTCCAATGTGCTGGCTCTATGATGTATCTAGCTAAGGGCATGGAAGAAAGCTTTGACATCCCCTTTATCAAGGCGAGTTTTTTTGGCCTAGCAGATACAAAGAGCGCTCTTTTGAAGATAGCCGATCTAATAGGCTCTAAAGAAGTGCGCCGCAAAGCGGCTATCTTGTGCCACAGGGAGACGGAAAAGGCCCAAAGGGAACTTAGCCCGTATTTACCTAAGTTAAAGGGTAAGAAAGCAGCCATCTTTGTTGGAGGAGGCTTTAAAGCCATTTCGCTTATGCGGCAATTTGAAGAGCTGGGCATGGAGACCGTACTCGTGGGTACGCAAACGGGCACCAGCGAGGACTATGAAGTCATAGCGTCTTTAGCCTCTAAAGGTACAGTCATCTTAGACGACGCTAATCCCTCGGAACTGGAATCCTTTATGCGGCAAAAAGGGGCCGACATTTTGGTGGGAGGGGTAAAGGAAAGGCCCCTGGCGTACAAATTGGGTATTGCCTTCTGCGATCATAACCATGAAAGGAAGATCCCCCTTTCAGGCTTCACCGGCGCAGTAAATTTTACTAAAGAGATTAACCTTTCCATAAATAGTCCGGTGTGGGCTCACTTGAGGAAAAAGCCCTCTTTGGGGATCTGGAGCTAATTTTATTGCCTCTTTTGCCAAAAGCCAGCTTAAAAAATTAAATCTTTTTTTAGATTTAATCCGCTTTCTTATTTCCCTCTAGTTAAGATCTAGTTAAGATCTAGTTTGATATTCTTTCTAGTTAAGATCTAGTTTGATTTTCGGTAATTTTATGGGAGAAAACCTCGTCAACATAACCCAAGACCCTTGCAAGATGTGTCTTCCCATGGGAGTAGTTACGGCCTTTTACGGAGTAGCCCGCGCCATGAGCCTTCTGCACGGTTCCCAGGGCTGCAGCACATATATTAGAAGGCACATGGCCACCCATTACAATGAGCCGGTGGACATAGCCTCATCGTCTCTGTCGGAAGAGGGGACGGTATTTGGTGGAGAAGCCAATCTCATAAAGGGATTGGATAATCTTATAAAGCTCTACGACCCTTCTTTGATAGCCGTTGCCACCACCTGCTTAGCTGAGACTATAGGAGAGGACGTGCCAAATATCCTCCGTAAGTACAGAGAAAAAAGGGGTGACATTAAGGCCAGGATTATCTCTGTAGCAGCGCCGGGTTATGGGGGCACCCATTTCGAGGGCTGGTGGAAGGGGCTTTACTCCATTTTGAGCCAGCTTCCTTTGGACCAAAGTGCCCACGACGGCATAAATGTCATATTAGGGCCGGCAAGTCCGGCAGATACCAGGGCTATCAAAAACTTCTTAACTGATAGCGGGCTAGACTATACCCTCTTTCCCGATATATCCTCTAACCTCGACGGGGCCTATAATCCTGTCTACAGTAGGCTTCCACAAGAGGGAACAAGTATTGAAAAAATAATTAAGATGGCAGGGGCTAGGGCTACTATTGAGCTTTCAGCCTTCTGCCCAGAGGGCGACTCTCCGGGGGCCTTTTTGCAAAAGGCCTATAGCGTCCCTCTTATTCGCCTTGCCCCTCCCGTGGGACTTTTAGCTTCCGACGAGTTTGCTGAAAAGATAGCCTCACTTGGAGGCGCTATCTCAAAAAGGCTAAAAGATGCCCGCGGCCGCTATATGGATGCCATGGGGGACTCCCATAAGTACAGCGCGCTGGGGCGCGCTGCTGTCATGGGGGATCCCGACTTTGTCCTTTCCATAGCTCAGCTTAACGCTGAAAACGGCATTGTTACACCCCTTTGTGCCACGGGCTCCAAATGCAAAGGGTTTTCTTTGGCTTTAAGGGAAAAGCTTGTACCCCTATCGGACAATATTTTTGCCGGAGAGGTAAAAGTCTATGACGACGCGGATTATTCTTTGATAGAGGAAAAGGCGCGGCAATTGGACATAAACCTCTTGGTGGGATCTTCTGAGGCCAGGAGGATGGCCAAGAGACTAGGGGTACCCCTGGTGCGGACAACTTTTCCTATCCATGACCACGTGGGCGGCCAGAGGGTGCGCACCTTTGGTTATAGCGGCTCCATCATCCTTTTAGATAGGCTAGTAAATGAGCTCATAAGCTCTGAAGAGGGATCTTTTCGGGCCAAGGCAGCAGCTAGCTATTATTATCAAGAGGCGCAAGCGCAAACAAATGGTGGGCAAAAAATATTAGAAAATCCTTTGGTGCATCCTTTTGTGCCCAAGATAGGACAAAACCTAAGGGCCTTTGGCGTACAAGGGGCAGATGACTATAAGCTAAGGCAAAAGACCTTAGAGCACCCCTGCTTCACCTTCAACGCTGCTAGATCTTATGCCAGGCTGCATCTTCCCATAGCCCCGCTTTGCAATATCAAATGCAACTATTGCGCAAAAGATTCAGATTGCCCCAATGAGTCCAGGCCAGGGCTCTGCTCCAAGGTATTAAGCCCCCTGGAGGCCATGGAAAAATTTAGAGAGACTAGAAAAAGGCTTCCTAATCTAAAGGTAGTGGGCATTGCCGGCCCAGGAGAGTCTTTGGCAAATCCAGAGGCGCTTTTCTCTTTTTTGGAGCTGCTTGAATGCGAAGATAAAGATATCACCTTGTGTCTTTCCACCAATGGCCTTATGCTTCCCTTTTTTGCGGCTGATCTTTATAGCCTGGGGTTAAGGCATATTACAGTCACCTTAAATGCCATAAATCCGGAAGTAGGTGAGAAAATCTACTCTTACGTTAACTTTTTTGGGGAAACCTTTAAAGGAAAGGCGGCAGCTAAGCTATTAATCTCCAATGGGCTTTCCGGCATCAAGGCAGCAAAGGCCTTGGGTATGGTGGTGAAGGTAAATTGTGTCTTTTTAAAGGGAATAAATGAAAGTGAGATCCCGGACCTTTCAAAAAAGGTAAGTGAGGCTGGGGCGGATATCTTGAATATCATGCCCCTCATACCAGTTAAAGGGACGCCTTTTGAAAGTATTTCCGTTCCCTCGCCTAAAGAGCTGGACCAACTCCGGTGGGTCTGCGGAGCCCATCTACCCCAAATGGCACATTGCCGGCAATGCCGAGCCGACGCAGTAGGACTACTTGGCGATTTTATGGAAAAGGGCAAAAGTATTTCTCCCATGGAGCTATCCTTTACCAGCGAGGCTAAAGGGACTATGTATAGGATTGCCGTGGTCTCTAAAAGTGGGGTCATGATAGATAGCCACTTCGGTCAGGCTGAAAGGGCCTATATCTACGAGTCAGACGGCAGAGGCATTCGTCTTTTAGAGCACCGCAGGATCTTAGAGGGCGTCTCTGGCTGCGGGGGCCCTTGTGGGAGAGGGGTAAAAGTTCCAGGGAGTATCCAGAAAATAGTAGAGGGAATAAGGGACTGCCATGCAGTAGTTGCTTTAAGGATAGGCGAGTCACCTTTAGAAAAGCTCAGAGATGCTGGTGTCCGCCCTATCAGCTTGCATGAGAGCGTTGACGGAGCTGTCCTTAAGGCAGCAGAAATACTTAATTTAGAGGGCGTAAAAAAGTGCCCGAAAGCCTTAGGCAGCTTAGAAGAGACAGGCCCCGAGGCGGTGGTAAATGAAAAGGGCGCATGAATGGAAAGTAATATAAATGTTTTAAAGCTAGATCCCCAGAGCCCCAAGGGAGAGCCCCCGCTCTTATTGGACGGCTCACTGCCGCTGTACCAAAAGATAAATCCTAGGGAGGTGAACAAAAATTCTGAGCTATGGCAATGGCTTATGGGGCGCTTGGGAGTAACAAGTGCCAGGGGCGACTTATTAGATAGAAAGCTTGATGGCTCTTTAAGCGGTTTTGACGACGCGCTTTTCTTTAACTACCAAAGGCTTTTTAAAGATTTGCGGGATTTGGAGCCCAGTGAGATTATCTTTGGTAATAAATACCATTGTGCCACCGCCTTGGCTGCGGCTTGGCTGGAAGAGGGGGGTCATGGGGTCATCTGTTCCTTTGGAGGGATAGGGGGACTTCCTGTTTTAGAAGAGCTAAAGATGATGCTCCACGCCTTAGGGAGGCTCCCTTTGCAAGGGGGAGAGGAGTTTTCAAAGTTAAAGGCACTGGCTACACTCTTTACTGGTTCCAAGATAGATAGCTTCAAGCCAGTCATAGGTGAGGCAATCTTTGCTGTGGAATCTGGGATCCACGTCGACGGCATCTTAAAGGACCCCTATCTCTACGAGCCCTTTGCCCCGGAGCTGGTGGGATGCAAAAGATTTCTGGCCACAGGCTACTTCAGCGGCAAAAGTAGTCTAAGGCTCAAGGCCAAAAGGTTGGGGCTGGAGCTTACAGAAACTCTTATGTGCCGACTTCTTAAAATGGTAAAGGAAAAGGCTTTGGAACTAGAGCGCGGTCTAACTGATGATGAGCTACTTGTGCTAGCTAATATGCTATAGTTTGTAAAGATGCTTAAAATGATGAAACGCAAGATTTCCATAGTGGATACCACCTTAAGGGACGGCCAACAGACCCCAGGGCTCACTTTTTCCCTGAAGATGAAAGAGAGCCTAGCTATGCAGTTGGATAGATCCGGGGTCTCTAAAATAGAGCTCTTTTCCCCCAATATGAGCTCTTTTGAGGCTGAGACCTTGAAGGTAGTAGGTGCAATTATTAAAAATGCCCAACTTGTGGTGTGGAACAGATTAATGTTAAAGGATATAGAGGCAACTCTTAATGTCTTTAAAGGTATCGTCCATATTTGCTTTCCTATTACTGATAGACAACTTCACCAAAAATTAAAGCTTAATCTCTTAAAGGCTTGCCTAATCTTGAAAAAGGGCGCTTTGCTCATAAAAGAATCCGGCAGCCAGGTATCCATTGGTTTAGAGGACGTGTCCAGGGCAGAAAAAACGAGATTGGATTGGGTAATGGATTATTTGGAAGGCATTGGAGTAAAGTACGTGCGGCTTTCCGATACTGTGGGGGTCCTTACCCCAGGGCGCACTTTACTTTTAGTAGAGCTCTTTAAAACCAGGGGCTTTACTGTGGAATTCCACGCGCATAATGACCTAGGCCTTGCCAATGCCAATAGTTTAATTGCAGCCCAGTACGGAGCAGATTATGTGGATACAACACTAGCTGGTATTGGGGAGCGGGCAGGAAATGCCTCGCTCTACGGATTTGTCCAAATGGCGGAAAGCTCCCCCTTTTTGTCCCTAGACATTAATTCCCAACAGGCAATGAGCTTAGAAGAGGAGTACAGGCCATATTTTGTGCGAGAAGAATTTTTAAAAAGCCTAGTAAGCTCAAAAGCTAGCGACATTACTTTTTTAGGTGACTCGTGCCAGACCATGTAATCATAGCCGTAGCCCAAGGCGCAGACGGAATGCTAGAGGAGATTACTAAAGCTATCGAGTTTTCTTTGTGCAAAAAAGAAGAGGGGGCATGGGTTTTATACAATACAATGGACTTTAACTTTTCTGGTAGCTTGGGACTTTGCCAGATGCGCCAAAAGTTGGTAGAGCTTATTAAGCTTTTACAAGGGGCTGTGGCCATAATAGCTAAAGGCTTTCCTGGGATAAGCCGTGACGTTTTAACTAGGGCCGGCTTTAGCCTGTACCAATTGGAAGAGTTTAATGTAGACGTCCTAGACGGGGTAGTGGAGCACTTAAGCGCCCCGGAAGAAGAAGAGCTAATCCCCAAGGCCCCTTATGAGATGGAAGAGGGCTCTGGAAAATATTTCTTAAATATCTCTGAGACCCTAAATGCCTTTCCTGAGCTCACTACCAAAAAGATCTTAAGGCCCTTTATGGATAGTCGAAAGTTTTTAGAGCTGAAAATTATCTACGATCACCTCCCGCCCTGGTTACCTTTAGAATTGAAAAACCGGAAGCTTTCCTGGGATTCTAAGGACGTTAAAGGAGGGGTCCTTGTAAATATCTTCCCCGAGGGCAAATGCCATGATTAGACCTTACCCAGAGCGCAACGAGGCTGTAGTTTCCGCAGAATACTACCCCTCAGGGGCTCTTAGATCCTTAATGTTATCCAAAGAGATCTTAATAGATACCCCCTTGGGACCCCTGGTCCCCAACTATGTCTACGATGATGCCCGCAAAAAGTATGCCCCAGGGGTGGTTTTTTATGAGTCCGGGGCCTTAAAGAGCTTAAGACTATTAAATGTCACAGAGGTGCCCACGCCCTTGGGGAAAAAGCTTCCAGCTGAAAAGCTCTCCTTTTATGAAAACGGGGCCTTGAAAAGACTCTTTCCCTTAGATGGAAGGCTTTCCGGGTTCTGGAGTGAAAAAGATGAGCGCAAGCTTTTAAGCCCAATACCTTTAAAATTGTCTTTTGGCGCCTTTAATATTTTGGCCAGCGGCATAGCTTTTTATCCCGAGGGGAGCATAAGGAGCGTTACCCTGTGGCCAGGGGAGAACCTTAGCCTGCCCCTTTCATCCGGGATGGTCAAGGTGGGAGCAGGGTTTTCTCTCTATCCCCAAGGGATGCTGCAAAGCGTGGAACCTAAGGTGCCCGTAAAAGTTGAGACACCTTTAGGCCCCATGGAAGCTTTTGACCCCGAGGCTTTGGGGGTCTGCGCCGACAGTAATTCCTTAGGCTTTAGCCCAGAAGGTAAGGTGGTAAAGCTAAAAGCCCTGGTGATACTAGAGTACTTAAAAGGTGGCGGGCAGCTTGTGATAAAGCCCTTTTCTAAGCCCCATCCCTTAGATGACGCTAGGGTCTTACATCGTCCCCTGTCTTTTGTCTTTTCCCCTACAAAAGTTACTGTAAGTAGGGATCTTTTGGGCGAAGGCCCTTATTGCTTAGAGCTTTGCTCTAAGTTGACCCTAAGGCCCTATATTGCCCATAGATTAGCCAGGATAACAATTAAGTAAAATTTTTCTACTGTAAGAAAAAAATTTTCTCATTTCCTTTTTGCCCCTTAGGGGCTAATAACCACAGCTACAGCATTGGGAAGAACAGTTATGGGGGCCAAAGGGTCTTTGATAATCTTCTCTGAAAGCCCAAGAGCCTCCTCTAGTGAGCTGCATTTCTCCATGCCCAAAGCCTGTACGTACTTGCCAGGGGCCTTGGTTACCATGATGACCTTTCTTCTAATAAGGATAGAGGCTGTGAGCTGAATTACCCACTGGTCCGGGATAGTCTCATCCCGGCTGCGGCTTTCTATCTCTTTTAAGAGGGCAGAAAGAGACGGGGCACCTATAAAGCTTTGGAGAAAAGACTCTGAGCCGTGACCGTCTATACACTCGTTTACGGCTATGATGACTCCGCCCTCCTGGCAAATAAGGTCTGCCGCCATGATGGATTTGGTGGACTGGTAGATATTTTGGTCCAAAGGGTAACCCCCATTGGAGGTTATGACTATGGGGGCCGGGACGGCCTTGACGCTGGACTCTTTTAAGACATACTCGCAGCCCTTTAGATGGGCTGCAAGCATATCTCCGGCAAAGGCATTGGATATTCGTTTGTCCTGTGTAAGGGTGACATTTAAAATAAAAGCAAGGCCTGCCTTTCTGGCGGCATAGACCATGTCCTCTTGAAAGGGGTTACCATCTAGAGATCCGGGCCGGGCCTTGGGGTGGACTGTGAACTCGGCATTGTGACTGGCTAGGACTGTTTTGAAGGCGGCTATCCCAGGAAGGACGCTTTTGCGGCCTCCGCTAAAGCCTGCGAACTGATGGGGCTCTATAAATCCGTCGGCTAAGAGAAGCTCTGTTTCCAAGGCCAGGCGGTTTAAGCTAAGCTCCCCGCCGGAGGGGAGCGCACCTAAGCTACAAAGCATAGAATCATCTAAGGGATCGTGGTTTATTATTAGCTCTTTAGCACAGACTTCGGCACCAAATTTTTGCACCATCTCATCGCGAGTGGAAGGTCTGTGGCAACCTACCCCTATTAAGATAGTAACTTGGATATCTTTAGAGCCTTTTCTAAGCTCGGAAAGCAATAAGGGTATAGTTAGATGGCTTGGAACTGGCCTTGTGTGATCCGAGGTTAAGATGACAGCTTTCTTTTTTCCCTTGGCCAGAGTACTTAAGGGCACAGAGTCTATGGGATTATTCATGGCATAGGTAAGTATGTCCATTTCCTCGGCATAGTCATTTGTTCCCTTTTGGCTAGGTGACAGTACAGTAACTTTCCTGTCTGGGCTTATGCGGACAGTTTCAAAATCTTTCCCGTAGGGGATTTTGAGCTCTCTGGGCTCAAACGTCATCGACAAGCCCCTCGATTTCGTCTACCCTATATTTGCGGCAGAAATCACTTAACATAATCCTTGTGGCCTTATCTAAATAGATCCCTTCTTCTAAGGCCTTTTCTCTCGCCTCGCTTTCCTTTTCCCCGTGGATATAGATCCGATTCTGGCCTATGGCCTTTGCGCTTTCCCTGATGTTTGTTAAGATGCCACCTATATGGGCTTTAATCTCTCTAGGTTTCCCAAATAAGTCCATCTTGAAGGCTCCGAAGAAATGGGTTATCCCTCCGTTTCCGACTGTGGGGTAAGTGAGGAGGCTACATGCGCCCATGGAAAGCCCAGAACAGAGGATTTCAACTAAAAGCGCCAGACCATAGCCTTTGTGCCCGCCTGATTCTTCTCCGGCCCCACCTAAGAAGAGATGTCCTCCATAATTAGTCTGGTAGAAGGTCTTTTCAAAGGCAGAAGCATCGGTTATTTCATTGCCATTTTCGTCCACCACCCAACCAGGGGGCATTGGCTTCTGCCGGCGGTCGTAGAGTTCCACCTTGCCATGGGTGACGGTGGTGGTGGCTAGATCCAATAAGAAGATCTTGCCCTTAGCCTCAGGTATGGCAGCGGCTATTGGGTTTGTGCCCAAGATTCTAAAGCGGCCAAAGGTGGGCACCCCGGCTATATAGGTATTGGTGAAAGCCAGGCCAATCATGTCCTCCTTGGCCATGAGCTCTGCCCAGTAACCGGCTATGCCGTAGTGGTTAGAGTTTCTTACGCTGGCGAAACAGACCCCAGTTCTATGGGCCTTCTCGATAACTTTTCTTACTGCAAATTCAGCCACGTAAGGGCCTACTCCTCCATTTCCGTCCACTACTATGGAACTAGGGGTCTCCCAGGTTATCTTGGGTTCGTTGCCAGGATGGGTGTGCCCATCTTTTAGGTTCATTTTATAGAAATTTAGGCGGGAGACCCCGTGGGAGGGGATGCCTCTGGCGTCGGCCTCCACGAGCACCCTAGCTGTTGTGATCGCCTCTGCTCCGTTATAGGAAAATCCTTTTTCCAAGATGGCGGCAGTCATTGCCAAAAGTTCCACATAGTTAATATCACTTGACATAGTTCACCAAACTACAAAAGGGTCCCAAAGCCCTTAGAACGTAATGGGTTAATTATTAAACTTTCTCTTGGTTTTAAATAAATAGCCCATAGGCACTAAGAGGTGATGGCAGGAGTATCTTCCCTTTCTAGAGATATTTTTACCTCGGAAGACTCATCGGCTTTAATTTCTTCCTGGGCAAAGACGGTCCCTGCTGGTTCTTTGGCAAAGATGCCAAAGAGGATAAGGACAAGTCCGCATAAGATCCATTCGGCGTAGATGAGGGCTGGCAAGACGCGCAAAGACGGGAAAAAGGTCCATAGGAGCCAGAGAACCAGGGAAGTTAAGATTACCCAGAACCCTGCCGCTCTTTTGAGGATTCTGGGGAAATAGATACCGGCTATAATGATAAAGGTAAAAGAAGTAGTGAGGGCCAGGGCCGTAGTTATGGTGGCTAGGATGCCTTCCATAGTGAGGGCCAGGGCAAAAGATAAAAGGCTCACAAGTAGAACCACTAGCCTGGAGAGCAGCATTTCTCTGGCATCATCCAATGGCTTTCTCCAGAGCTTTTTGATCACATCTTCCAAGACCAGGGTGGAGCAACCCATAAGGAGACCAACTGCAGTGGAGATATCTGCAGCCCACAGGGAGGCTAAAAATAGGCCGCCAATTAAAGGCGTAAGCCCTGTGACTAATTTTGGGAGAGCTAAGGCTGCATCGGGTCCCACGAGACCAGGGAACTTTACCGCTGCCATAATTCCGAAAAAGGCGCATAAAAAGCCCGCCGGCAGGATTATTATCCCACCCAAAAGAAAGCCGTTGCGGGCTGTTTTTTCATCTTTAGAGGCAAAACAGATTTGCGCCACTGCTTGGGTAGTGACCGCCATGGTCACCATGACAGCTATGTAGCCCACCACCCTAGGAAAGCCTAGGCCGGCTATGGGGTCAAACCAAGTGCCGCCTTCCGGGAGCTGGCTCAAAAGCGAGGTAAAGCCCCCGAACTGTCCCATGGTGTAGATGAGGGCGACTACTATCCCTACATAGATCATAATGACGTTAAAGAGGTTTGTAAGCCCGCTGGCCCAATACCCACCAAATAGGGTGATAAGGATAAAGATTGCGCAAGAGGCGAGCATTCCTCCCTGGAGGGAAAAGATATCAGGTAGTAAAGCGGTTAAGATTGCGCCCCCAGCTACGTACTGCAAGGCTGTGATGCTTATCATCACCAAAAGCTGGCAAATGACGCTTATGAAGCGTGAGTAAGGCCCGAACATCTGTCCCATGATCTCGGGTATGGTCTTGACAGTCATTCTCCTTAGATGGCGGGCTATGAAAAGCCCCACGAAGATGCCTCCCAAGCCCCAGGCGGCGTTGTACCAGCCAGCTGAAAAACCTTTGGTATAGGCGGTTTCAGCTACACCTACTGTGGAGGCGCCTCCCACGGCAAGACCTACCAGCATGACAGTAACTAAGATGGTGGGCATATTGCGTCCAGCTAAAAGATAGTTCAAAGTACGGCTCTTTGTACCTCTTTTAAGCAGCAAGGTTGACCACCAGGATATGGCAAGTAAGACCACAACATAAGCGATGAGAATTATAAGTTGAGCCTGCACGATTAAATTCCTAAATTAAAAAGATATAGTCCTTTGTAAAGGGGGTAGTATTTTATAGAGTAAAAAGTCAAAAAAGGGCAAAAATCTTCCAAAGTTTAAGAGATTTTTGGTGCTTTCTTTGTGAGATCGGATGCCCTCGGGATGGGGAAATAGATACAAGAAACCTTGCCCTAGTTTAGGCCCTTAAAGGGCCATAGGCCCTAGAAGTCTATCCAGGATTGCAAATAACAGGAAATTTAACACTTTAGGGGTAAGAAATCAATAGAATTGCCCTTACGGCGCTAAAGTTTATTATTCAAAGGTAAAATCTAGCCTTCTACTTTAAACTTCCAAAAATCAGCGATAAAGGGCTTATCCCTAAAAGTTGATACCACATTTTTTTGGGGGAAATCCCAGAAAACCTTGTGCACATTACTAATGTGTTAAAAGTTTAGGTAAAATTCTAAATTCTGGAATAGTTAAATTTATTATCTTTTAGTATTGATCACAATGTAAAAGGGACCTGTATATGTAGAGATATTAATCTTTATGCTATATATTGTAGATATTGTATTATTTTAATACTAAATATTCTCTATATTTTTCATCTGGAATTCTAGAGGATTTTATCTCGTCATCAGTATTAAAATTAACACTAGCACCTAGAAGCTGGCAACTTCTTGCTAGAGAATGTCTGCTAGTGGCTTAAATACAGGCTTATGGAGGAATCTTTGAAGATCGACCGTGAAAGACCCCTTTTCAAAACATTCAAAATTCTTTACAAAAAATGGGACACTAACAGGAAGAAGCGAGCGATGTCCGAATCTTTTCACAGGAGGAGGCATCCACATATTGTGTTGCCAACATTTTTTTCTTGACAATCATTGTAACTATTTAGTAATGTAAGTTCACTATGTAAAAAGCTTACCCGTAAACATGTTATAAAATTAAAATATTAAATGGATTAGGACCTTTAAAAAAATTCTATATATTGTACCCTAAACCAATTGATTTTTTGAACAGGGGGTTTTACACATTGAACATTTAACAAATATTAAAAGAATGAAACGTAAAAAGTCTACAAGAATTCTATATGACAAAAATTAGCCAATATCTAATAACAATACAATGCATTCACTAGATTATATAGCTTGCAAAGAGATTTTACCAGGTTATTACCTACTTTTTACGTACCGATGATAGAAGCATCAAAAAATTTTTACCATCATTTCATAAATCATAATAGTTCCCAAAATAATTAACACATAGATAAAAATATTTTTCCATGAAAGATGTTTATAAATTTCAACCCAAAACTTTAAAAGTTCCTTGGCCCTTGTGCTCTGTCTCTGGTGTATTCGTCTTGCCTCAATTTATCAGCGCATATCAAAAATACCACGGGACAGACAAAGGATATGAGCTCTCTTACCAACAAGAGCATCACAGTGTATTATTTCATAATACCGAATCACTACTTGATACAAATGATTTGCATATTTTGCAAGGTCTTTACTCTTTTGAGAAACCTTATAATGCTGCACAACATTCTCGGTTTGAAGAAGGCCCCGTGTTGTCTCATTCAAACATTAGAGAAGTCGCCATTTCATCGCAAAATAAAAAGAATCTGGAATATATGATGGTTGAAGAAAATGTTGTTAATTTTCTTCAAAAAATTAAATCTCCATTAATAACATTTCCATTAGCTGAACAAATTAAGCTTTTTGGAATGTCTTTATTCAGATTAGTTCATCAAGTATATAATTTAAAAATTGAACTAAACAATAAGCAAAAATACACTGAAGTAAATCAGGCCGTTCATGGATTTTCTATTGAACAAAAGACAGGTGATTTTTCAACCATACGAGCAATTGTACCCGAAGGTAAGGTATTCCATCAACCGAAAGAAATAGTCTTTAATGAAATAATAGCGATAGAATCTGACGCTACTAGACTTTTGCACCATTTGCTAAGCTCTAAAATTGCGCCGGGAGATAAAGCATTAGTCTCGCAAGCAACTCTTGAAGAATATTTGCATTTCGTACCTGGTTTGATTGAATTTGATGATAAAAAGAAGTTCATAGAAGAGGCTCTCTTTGAGCTTATGTCACCAGCAATTGGCTGGGAAATTAGCAAAGGGCCTGGCGATGACATCTGGAGCATACAAAGAAAAAATTATTCATTATCATCACACTAATAGAGAACACGATATAGAAAATGAACCAGTGTTTTGCCAGACAAATCTTTTATGGTAAAAATGACAAGCACTTAAGACCTTTAATATTTCTTGTAAAGAGCCAGATATTTGTTCTCTTTTAGTCTCTTTTATCTGAAAAACAGCAAAAAGGCGTAGTTTGCCCTAGGGCGGCCCCCTAAAACCTCTCTACGGCAATTCTAGATATGCCATTTACGGCCCGCTTCTACCGTCGGCGCCGTACTAGGCTTTGAGCTTTGCTTCGAGCCCATCATGGCAGAAACTACAGAAAAACAATAAAAGTAGAATTACAAGAATTACTATAAGAACAGACTAATTTTTAGATACTTTTTTGTGCCCTTCCTAAAAAGAAACATTATTGCATAAGGTATCTTTATTTTTTACGCTAAAACTCTTGATAATAGTCACGTTAAAAAAACCTTTTTTCCCGCCTGGAGCTTCCCGTAAAGGGGCATTTTTAGTGAATTTTAAAGCAAAAATAGGCTTTTATGGAAGTATAACCCATCCAAGAGCCAGCTAAAATTTCTGCAATGTGAAAAATCCTAAAAGACGGTAAAACCTGTCTTAAAGGCATTCTGCTTATTATTTTTAGCATTAGTATTCCAAAGGATATTTCTTTAAAATAAAGGTAGTTAAGTTTTATCTTGGACTTCTAAGAATTATTTTCTTGTAAAAGCTAAAGGCGGAATATATATAGAGCAAAAAAAAAGCCAAAGCCTTGTAGGTATCAAGGATTTGGCTTTTTTTTTTAAAGAGGCTAATTTAGAAAGATATCGATAAAAAAAGTATTTGGAGCGGGAAACGGGATTTGAACCCGCGACTTCAACCTTGGCAAGGTTGCACTCTACCACTGAGTTATTCCCGCAGAAGAAAATTATCTTGCAAGAGTTGAAAGCGAAAAAAGGGGCAATAGGTGCCTCAAAGTGGTCTACACTTTATAGCGAAACGGACATTGTTTGTCAACAGTTATAAACGCAGATTTGGACAAAAAAGCAAATCTATTTATTGGTTAATTATATTTATTAATGTAGTATTAATATTTTTATATATTAGTTAAATTATAATTATCATTAAGAGCGCCCTCCTTTTTTCCCATGAACCTAAGTTTTACCTATCTCTAGGCATTGTCAAGGCTTCGCCTTGGGCTTTGCCTAGCTCCCAGAGTCTTTGTAGGCACTTTTTTCTTCGCTGGTGAAGATTAAATAAATGGGGCCTTTTAAAAGGGGTTCTTGTAAGTTTGTCTGAAATTATAGGCTTTTTTGCTGCCCTTGATATCCAAGGACAAATAAGCCAAAAGATGATGAAAGAATTGGCCAAAAAGGCAAAGGCTGCAAAAAATGCCGAAAATAAGGCATCATTATTGCATTATTTTTCAGTAATGGTGCACCTTTTAGAAAAAGTACAGGACTGCCGAAAAGAGAAATAGGAAAACTCTTTTTTCCTTCTCAAACTACGGGCCTAAATAATCATGCATAATTACAATAAATTTTATATAATTATAGTGATGGCCAAGGGCAGAGGGTTTCCCCTCTAGGCTTAAATTGACTAGATTTCGCCCCTTTGCTAGAATAAATGCCCTAAAGGGCATTTAGTTGCATTAAACTATTTTGGGCGTTTAGTACCATAATGAGTGCCTTTGTCCCCATCCCAAAGCCTGTCTTTATCTAACTTCGCCGGCAACCGGCGCCGGGCGGCTAAACCCGCCGGGAGCATCTAAATGCCTTTTAAGTTTTCTTCTTCTAGCTACCACTTTGCTGCGGGGACCTGTAAAATGGATTTGGGGGCCTTTTTGGAACCTGGGGTATACCCAGTTTGGCGTCTTTTAGACAATAGTGAAAGGCTGCCCTGGGGTCATATCCACATCAGGAGGCATAGGCAGCCTTCCTGGCTCAGCCAGAAGGATCATGGCCAGGACCCCTTTCTGTGTCTGGCTATGGAAGTCCCTAATCACAAATTGGATGTTGACGGGAGCTTATGCCCTGCCACTGGACATTCCGCACCCCTATTTCTAGCCGGTGAAGTGGCCACTTCTAGAATTTGGACAGATAAAAGCCTTTTCGTTCTGCGTTTCAAGACTTTGATAAGACTATTGGACAATTGATTTAATTTTCCCCATTGACGGGTAAGGGTGTGCCTTTTTGGGCAAGTAAAAGGATTACCATGAGCACGAGTCCTCCGGTAATTGGCTTTGAGCTGGGAGTGGGTGAATTCCGCATAGTGACTCCCGAGGCTATTTATCAGATAAAAGTCACCCCAGAATTGGTAAAGGCCAATACTGGGATGGGAGTTATAAGCCCGGGAGCTAGCTTGCAGTCGCATCCCCAGGATGCGGCTGCTCCACAAGCTCCGGAAGACAGCGTGCATGGGTCTAAGGATGGTTCTGGAACGGCGTTTTTCCAGGAGATCTCCCAGGAGCTTTTTGGGAGTATCGGGCAATTGGCTCGCCAGCTCTCCATTTCGGTAAATGAGCTCCCAGTGGCGGAAGGGGATGGCCTCTCCCGTACCGGAGAGGATCTAGAAGATGCCAAGGGCCAGTTGGAAGAGGTGGTGGAGATAACTGAAAAGGCCTCCATCCAGATCATGGATCTAACCGATCTTATTCAGGCGGATGTGGATAACCTAAATAAGCAGATGAGCGCCTTAAATAACCTGGAGTTCATCATAGAACCTAAAGGTGAAGATACTACCTCTACCCCCAATGATGTAAGCGGGGCCAATGGCAAGGATTACCAGGCCTTTGTGGAAAAGTTCGGGGAGCTTAAGAGCGTTGTGGAAAAGCTTTCCCAGGGTTCTGGGGGCAATGGGAGCCCAAAGGAGGCCCCAGAGCCTGCGCCAGTTGCTGCTCCCAGTACTATGGTAGTATTCAGTCTAGATACTATCTTCCAGACCCTCTACGAGTTCTGCACCAATGAGTCTGTAAAGGACCATATCAAAGAGATGCGGGAGTCCCTAGGCGACTTTGACGAGGAGCCTATCATCCACGAGCTTTCCGAGCTGGCCTTAAATATCGGAGAAGACGATGGACTGTATAATATTCCCCTCTCCTCACTTTTGAAGATCATCTATACCCACACCAAGGCTGAAAAGCATCGGGAAATTTTAAAAAAGATGAACCAGACCTTGGGGAGCATCTTTCTGGACTCCAATTTGCCCCTGGAGGGCCAGGTGGAAGAGGTGCCGGCCAAGGTAGCGGAAGTGCCTGTGGCAGCTAGCACTGCTATTGCCCAACCTGGTAATGGCGGGGCAGGACAGTACGCGTCTTTGGGCCACCTGGTGGGAGAATTGGATTCCCTCATCGCAGGCGGTGCTTTAGTTACAGCTTCAGGGGGCTCTGCTGGCGGAGGCGGACAGGGCACTACTACCATCTTGAATAAAGATAGGGACGTCATAATCCAGACCATAGGCGCCTCGGATAAGCTGATAAAAAACACAACAAACCATCTCACACATATTATGGAGGCGCTTTCCTTCCAGGATCTTTCAGGTCAGCGCATTAAAAAGATAGTCGCCCTCATAGGGGAGATTCAGGTCCAGCTCCTTTCCATGCTGGTATCCGTGGATACCAAGATAAAGGCCCACCACGAGGCACCTGCGGCCCGCCGTCCCAAAGAGGAGACCGACAAGGTGGCTCAGGCGGAAGTGGACAAGATGCTGGAAAAGCTCTCCACCACAGGGGAACCTTCGGAATTAAAGGGCCCGGGCGCGGAAAGCCGTTTGGATCAGGGGGCGGTAAACGATCTCCTATCCCAGCTGGGCTTTTAAAGAAATCAAAAAAACAAAAAACCAAAACCAGGGGAGCTTTTAGCCTCCCCTTGGTAGAAAGTGAAAATAACAGTAAATATTTAGGAAAGAGCCTTTATGTCCCTGCCCTCACTCTCGCGCTTGCCCCTTACCCTACTACTAGTACTCTTTTTAAGCTCCTGCATAACTTTTACCGGCAGCCCAAGCGGGTCTACCGGGTGGGATTCTGCTGGAGACACAGTCCTTAACCGGGCAGACGAGGCGGCCCGCAGGGGCGACTTTAGCTCGGCCTTGAGGGATTACAACCTTTATCTCTCCTCCAATCCCAGCTCCCCAATAAGGGAGGCGGTACTTTCTACTGCTGGTACGGCGGCGGAAAGGGCGGGGGATTTCCGGGCTGCCCTGGGCCTTTACAATACCCTTGCAAAGGAGTATCCCGGCGGGTCCTATGCCCGCCAGGCTGCCGAAAGGTTACCCCAAGTGTATCTGGCCATGAACCGGCCCAAGGAAGCCTTGGAGGCTGCCAGGGCGGCAGTAGGCGGACTAAGTGGAGAGGGTCAAGCGGCAATGCGTCTAGTGGAGGCGGGTTCCCTCTATTTGTTAGGCAGGTACTCGGAGGCGGGTCAGACCTATTTAGCGGTACAAAGTGCCGCAGATACCACCACCAGAAACCAGGCGATACAGGGATTGGCGGCGTCTTTAGAGCATCTTTCTCAAGAGGAGCTAAGTAACATAGCCCGTCAGTATGGCTCTAACTATCCTGGCCCAGAGGCTGTGTGGTTCATGGCCTTTCAGTCAGCAAAAAGCGGGGATATGGCCACTTACCAGGCCCAGGCACAGTATTTCCTGAACTATTTCCCCACCCATCCCTGGGCGGCGTCCCTTGCAAGCTTGGGCACTAGCCCGGCTTCGGTGCCATCGCCAAGTGCGAGTTTTAATCCGGCCCAGTATGTGCCGCCGGCTGGTGCAGGGGGAGTCCAGGGGGCAGGCGGTATGCTAACAGCCGGGCCCATCCCCCAGGGAATGGTGATAGCGGCTATCCTACCTTTAAGCCAGGACAATAGCGCTCCCTTTTCCCAGGAAATCCTAGCCGGCTTAAGGATTGCCATTAATAAGTCAGGGGCACCCATTTCCATAAGGGAGCTGGACACTGAAGGTAAGCCCGCAAATGCCGTGCGCCTGGTGAGCGAGGCGGCAGACGATCCCACTGTCATAGCCGTGGTGGGACCAATTAACAGCCCCGAGGCCCTAGCTGCTGCGCAAACGGCACAGCAGGTGGGCATTCCTCTTATCGCCATTTCCCAGCGTTTGGGAATTACCCAGGATAGAAACTATGTCTTTAGGATCTTTTTGACCCCCAAGCACCAGGCGGAATCCGTTGCCCGTTATGCGGTTTTGGATAAAGGGCACAAAAGCCTTGCCGCCCTCTATCCCAACGACAGCTATGGCCAGAATATGCTGGCATATTTCCAGGCTGAGGCTGTCCGTTTAGGCGCCCAGGTGCTTGTCCAAGACACTTACGACTTTCAGACTGGCAACTGGAAGGATGCGGTAGACAGGGTCTCAGGCGGACAAAGCGTCCGGAGGGCTTCCACTTCCTATCAAGCGCCCACCAGTTATACTGCCATGTATCTGCCGGATTCAGCCAGGGTGGTCTCTTTAATCTTAGCTCAGATGGCCTATAACGATGTCACCCGCATGGAGTACCTAGGCTCCCTTTTGTGGGTCACCCCCGATCTCCCCCAGAATTCCGGAAGATATCTAAAGGACTCTGCAATACCAGTTCCCTTTAGTTCCTTAAGCCGCAGCCCTGAGGCCTTAGCCCTAAGCGAGACCTATATGGCTAATACCGGCAAAAATCCTGGCCAGTTCGCAGCTTACGGCTATGATGCCGGCGTGGCCATTTTGACGGCATTGGGGTCAGGAGGTACCAACCGCGTAAACCTGGGAAGGGCCCTTTTGTTGCAGACGAGCTTCCCAGGTGCCACTGGACCCTTTTCCTTTGATAGCCAGGGGGAATACAGGGTGGAACCCGTATTTTTAACTGTTAAAGGGACTGAATTTACCCTTCTGAAAGAGGCAGGCCCTTTTCGTAACCCATAAAAATAATTTAAAGGGTGCCTTTGGCACCCTTTTTACTTTTTTTTATAAGCACAATATATAGTTATAAAAAATATATGTTCCCTATTATTTAGGGGCATGAGCTGTATTTATCCCTTTTAACTGTCAAACAATACCAGCTAAATTGAACAAAAGCCTAGATCTAGCTTTAAAAAAAAGATAGACCCTTTGGTAAAGGGAAAAAAATGGTATTATAATTATCTGTACCGCCTTAGTAATTAGTATTTACATAGCTGTCGGCTCTGTCCGGCATTACGGCCGCAAAGGCTTTAGTTTTAGGAGTTTTCCATGACGATCCAAGAAGTTATAGCTCGCGAGATTTTGGATTCCAGGGGCAATCCCACTGTGGAAGTGGATGTTTGGTTGAAGGAGGGTTTTTTGGGTCGTGCGGCCGTGCCCTCTGGGGCATCCACCGGAAGCCACGAGGCATTAGAGCTCCGCGATGGCGACCCCAAGCGCTACAACGGCCTGGGAGTAACCATGGCAGTTAGCAATGTCAACAGGATAATAGGTCCGGCACTCTTGGGCCATGACTCCTTTGACCAATCGGAGATAGATAAACTCTTAATTGAGTTGGATGGCACCCCCACGAAATCCAAGCTTGGGGCAAATGCCATCTTGGGCACCTCCATGGCTGTTGCCAAGGCAGCGGCCTATGCCAGCACTTTGCCCCTCTTCCGCTACTTAGGTGGCACCCATGCCACCTTGCTCCCCAGACCCATGATGAACATTGTAAACGGCGGGGCCCACGCCAGTAACAACATGGACTTCCAGGAGTTCATGATAATGCCCCTCTTTGGCGAAACCTTTGCCGAGGCCCTCCGCTGCGGCGCTGAGGTCTTCCACTCCTTAAAGAAGATCTTGGCCTCTGAGGGCCAGTCCACAGCCGTGGGCGACGAGGGCGGCTTTGCCCCGAACTTTGCCAGCAATGAGGCTGCCTTAGATGCCATCATTCAAGCCATAGAGGCTGCCGGCTACAAGCCGGGGACCGATGTCGTCATCTGTTTGGATGTGGCAGCTAGCGAGTTCTATGACGCCAAGAAAAATAAGTATGTCTTCAAGAAGTCCGATAAATCGGAGCATACGGCCCAAGAGCTCACCAATGTCTACGCCGGCTGGTTGGACAAATACCCCATAAAGTCCATAGAGGACGGCTTAGCTGAGGATGACTGGGAGGGCTGGGCGCACCTCACCAAAGAGCTGGGCTCCAAAGTACAGCTGGTGGGCGATGACCTTTTCGTAACCAATATCGAGCGCCTCTCCAAGGGTATCAAGAGCGGGGTTGCCAATTCCATCTTAATTAAGGTAAACCAGATAGGAACTGTGACAGAGACCATGGATGCCATAGAGATGGCCCACAAGGCGGGTTACACCGCAGTTGTTTCCCACCGCTCCGGAGAAACAGAAGACACCTTTATAGCCGACCTTGCCGTAGCTTGCAACACCGGTCAGATAAAGACCGGAAGCTTGAGCCGCTCCGAGAGGATTTGCAAGTACAATAGGCTCCTTAGGATCTCCGAGGAGCTGGGATCCGCGGCAACTATCAAAAGGCCTTTTTAATTAGCTAGAGAAAGATTTTTTTAAAACCCTCTTATTCTTTCCATTAGTGAAAGAATAAGAGGGTTTTTTTGTGCATGCTTATTAGCTCTAGAAGCTTTCATAAGAAGCTTTGTACTTTTTTGCTACCCATTAGTTTCTCTTATTTTAAAGGTCTTTTAAGATTTTCTCTCTATGCTGAATTTGGAGGCTCTTTAGGTAAATGGGGATATTATCGGAAAACACTAGGTAAATGACAAAAACCAGGAAAGATGAATATTTTATTAAAAACACTAAAATGAAAGGCAAAAAAACCAGGACGATTGACTAGAAAAGCGCCTATCGTATGGCCTTTTATAATAGAGTTTAAAGTGCGAGAACTTTTTGAAAAATTAAGGAAGGATAGCTTGGAAAATATTATTTTCCTTTTGGAGCTTTTTTAAAGCAATAAGGCTATAGATCAAAGATATTTTAGTTAGCTAATGCTGGCTAAAAACCGATTGCAAAAGAGCTAAGTATTTAGTAGTAGCTATAAGTCAATTCTAGACTTATTATGGTATTTACTATATTTCCAAGCTAGCAAAGCTTGGTGCCGAGCCCTAACGGAAAGGGGGATAAAGAAAAACTGCAAAATAGTCAGATAAAGTAGTTGATACTGAACGTTAGTTAGTTTGCCCAAGGGAAATTGTATCATTTTCTTGTAATTAGTATAGCCTTCTAAAAAAGTAGCCTAAACTTATTAGCAGTGGAGTAAAATCCTTCTTAAATTTTATCTTGTTACATTAAAGTCCTCAGAGTTAATTTTTTTGCCCTTGACTCTGGGCTAAAAAAATGTTAAAAACGATAATCCTAAATCGACTCCGTTTATTCACAGTTTTATAAAGAACTAAATGGAGTTATTGTGAATTATATTGAATCTTTTAGTATTTCGTCCATTACATTTTATCTGATTCTAGGCGGGATAGTAGGCTTAATAGTTGGCATAGCCATAGCGATGTTTTTGGGTAGGCTTGGGTTATTTACACGCAAGAACCGATTTTATAATTTCCTTGCCAAACTATATTATGTTTACTTCTCTTTTATTTTTGTAATCATCGCGATTTTAGCTTTTGGTGTTTGGGGAATAGAGTCCACTGTCCAAGATGGCTTTGAAAAGGTGAGAGGTAAGGTAACTGAGCTTTCGGTTTACGCCACCTATAGCGCCTTGTCTGAGATAGAGCTGGCCACAGGCGGAGCCAATCTGGGAGAGGAGTTTATAGGGGATATCGCCAACGTCATATCTGGCTTCAATCACAGTGAGCTTTCCTTTGTGTTTTTAACCGGCCAGGAGGGCTTAACTACTGCTTTCAAGGCCAAGCGCTACGAGATCTTCACCTTTTTTGAAGCCCATGTGTATAGCGTCTTACTAAACTCCTTGGGGGAGGGCGGTCCTTATTCCCCTGTGGAGCTGAAAGCTATTGTGGAAAGGGACCTAATAGCCGAGTTTCAAGAGGGCTATGTGGCGGACCTTGCCTGGAGCAGGATAAGCGCTGGATTTACTCCTTTGTACGTACGCCTTCTTGTTATCCTCTCGGTCTTATTTTCCCTGGCTTTTATAGAGCCGGCTATGTACTTTATCATAGGTTTTTTGCGAAAGCGTATTTTGCAGTTTCCGGAACCCCAGCCCAACAAATCTCCGGCTAGAGTAACAACTGGCTCTTGAAGCTGGGCCACAGGAAAGGGGGTATATGTCATAATTTTTTTGACATATACCCCCTTTTTTGTCTATCATAAGGGCGTTCAAGATGATTTAGAGGAAATGAGGGGCCTTGTTTTATTGAACCGCTGTCTCCAGCTCGGTATTTTCTAATAGGAGCCTAGGGTCTATGCGCTGCTCAGAAATGGCCTTTACTAGTCTTGCGGCTTTTTCCGGGGCCACCAGGCCTAAGATGAGTCCGGCGTTCCTGCCTGGCATAGCGGTAAGGAGTGCAACTGCTACGCTGTCTTCCATGCTGTTTACCAACATAGCGGCCTGCTCAGGTTTCATGCTCTTGAAAGCGGCAACCAGGTGCTGTACCCTCTCGTCCTTTAAGGCGTCGTCTGCCTGTTGCTGCTCTTCCCTTACGGACCTTGTCTCGGCCAGGATGGCGTCATTTCTTAAGATGAGCTGATTGATCTCGTCTTCTTTCTCTTGTGCCTCTTTGAGTCTCAAGTTGACATTGGCCTCCAGTTCCCTTAGGGCGTCTTCCCTGGTGTTTAACTGAGTCTCCCTGTGATTTAGCTCAAATTCCCTTCTGGCTAAGGCATCAGCTGTCATGCCGGTGGAGGTAGTCACTTGGGGGGTGGCAGTATCGCCAGTGGAAGCTGCGGTCCCGTTGCCTGGTAAAGGGGGCAGGGGATTATTCATAGGCCTCTGGGGCTGGCGGAGGTCTTCGGAGTTGGGAGGTAGTGGTACTGCTTGGCCAGCTGCCACAAGGGTAGGTGCAGCGGCAGCTGCCAGGGAGGGATCTGCTGCTTCGGTGAAGAAAACCGAGGCCCCAGAGAGCATGGAGCTTCCAGAGCTCATAGCAGTCAGGGCTGAGCCTGCCACCTCGGGCAATACCAGCTGGGCAGTTTCGGCAGTTACTGGCGCGGCTACAACAGGGGCTAAGGGCGAGGCCTCGGCTGTGCTAGTTGTGCTCATCTTGGGAGAGGCATCGTAGTCATGGAGGTACATGATGCCTGAAAAGGCCAGGCGGACAATTAAAACAATAAGGGCCACTATGATGACTAGGCGCAATTTAGTAAAGATGTTGGAGCTGGTAGTGTTTTTTTGGGCCGGCAGGTTGCTCTTGGGACCTGCCCCCTTGTCCTTAGGGGACAAGGGGGAAGGCTTTGGGGCCTTGGGGCCTTGGGCTCTAGCACCCTGGGTTTTAGAAGGGATTTTGGTTTCAACTGGCATCGCTGTTCATCCTGATTTTTCGGGCCTTCATGAGGGAAGCTAACTCTTCCAGGGTATTCTGTTCCTTATAGAGTTCTTCGGCTTTGAAAGCTTCGGCCTTCTTTTCCTTTATCTTTTCCATGAGCTGGCGTTCCACCAGGGCCTTTCTCAAGGCAGCCTGTTCTTTAGCCAGTTCTCTCCGGCTAAGCAACAATAATTCATCGGCTTTTTTAAGATCCTGAAGGAGCTTTACCTGGTAGTCGCTGTACAAGGAAAGCAAGGCCGGGGTCACTTCCCCCACCTCACTCTTACGGGTAAGCTCAGTACTAAGGCTAGTTCTTCTGTCTTCTATGGCTGCTATCTTTCCTTCCAGCTCCCTGATACTGGCCAGTCTTTTGGCCTGGCGGGCTGCTGCTTCTTCTTCGAGCCTCTTTTTAAGGTCTAAAAGGAACTCTAGTCTGAATCGAAAGGTTGCCATAGCTTTTTCCACATATTAAGTAACAGGCTTTGCGCCTTTAAAGTCTTAAGCAATTTAGCAAGTATCGGGCCAGAAAATTTACCAAACTCCCTTAAATTTAGCAAAAAACCACAGATAGAGGTCAAGATATGGAAGAAAGTTCAGGTTATGAAAAAAATTATGAGCGCTTGAAGCTATGGCTCCTAGAACAGGATTTTACTGCCAATGCCAAGGAATTGGGTCTAAAAGTGACTGAGAAAGGGGCCAATGCCAGGCTTTTAGGTAGGGACTACCTCATAAGCAAAGATGGGGTCTTTCCCCTAGACGGAGAGGAGTCCCACGCCAATTGCCGGAGCATACTTATCCATTATTCCCTTTCCCAAGGGAAAGGGGAGCCAGGAGATGAGTATCTGACCCTCTACCAGTTGCCCGGGGTCCTAAGAGGCCGCAGGGATCCTGGCAAGGACATCTTAAATGGAAAGATAGAAAGGGCCTTTGGCCAGGGCGGCCATGAGCTTTTTGCCGAGGCAGCCAAGAAAATAGGGGGCAGCTTTCTAGGGGAACACGAGGCCGGAGGCAAGCTGTGGCATTTTGAGGCCCTGCCTAAGATCCCCTTGCGGGTCATCTTTATCGAGGCGGACGAAGAATATCCAGTGGAAGTGAGGGTGCTTTTTCCCTCTAGAGCACCTGAATTTCTAGGTTTCGAATGCCTGGCCTTCTTAAATGGCTGTTTGGCCGATGCCCTGGTGGTGGAGGACAGCTAGAGGCAAAAAGGGCCTTTAATTGGTAGCTTCTTCTGGCTCAGCGCCATCTTCGGCGTTGTAATGCCGTTCCATCTGGGAGACCCTCTCGTTGGCAAGGTCAGCTGCTTCATGGGCTTCTCCAATATGCTGTTGGGCATTCATCAGAGAGCCTTGGCTAACTGCCGGAGTGGGATCAAGATTTTTTTTGTCCGAGCCGCCGGAAAAGATGATGGCAAGGACTATGATTAAGATGACCAGGCCCGCTCCGCCGGCCAGCCAATAGGCCTTTTTGCGGTCATGAATCTCATCGGCCGCCCCGTGGTCTTTGGGGGCCGTAGTCGCGGCTAAGGCTTCGATGCCAGGCTGCGGGCTGGGGCCGGATTTTGGCTTCTGTCCCGTTCTAAAATTGTAGCCGCACTTTGGGCAGGATTCGTTGGGCAAGGTTACATTTTCATTACAGTTGGGGCAGTGGATGGATGGTTTATTGTTATCTGCCATGGGTCACCAAAGGGTAAGGGCTTTTTGTCTTTTCTTAAATGGGCTAGGGCTTTTAAATTTTACTAAAAAAGTGGGCTCTATGTCTCTTTCTTTTTGGCCCTAAGAGCCTAAAATTCCGCCGGATACCAGGTGCCGTCCATTCCCACGACAGCTAGGTAACTGCTTGTATAGTCATTGGGGCCAAAGGGGAGCTTTGTGCCGCTTTTAATGGTCCCTGAAAAGTCCATTTCTTTTAGCCTTAAGGCTATTTCATTGGCAGAGGTTATGTCATCTTTGGCCACCTGCGCCAGGGCTTTGGCCATGAGCTGACCCTGGGCAAAGCCCAGGTAAGTTAAGTAGTTATGGCTTAAGCCAGGTTGGGAGTATTTTTCTAAAACCGTCTTGTGTGCCAAGGGGATCTCTTCGGAAGGGTGGAGGATAGCCGGAAATACGGTGCCTACCCAGGTCCCACCACTTAATCTTATTAGCTCTCGGGAGGGCGGCAGAATGGCACCTGACATCCAGATGGTGTCATAAGCTGTGCTCTTGTCAAGGTACCTGCGGAAAGCTGCGGCTTTTCCTTGGCTCAGCCAGAGTATGACAGTACCAGCATTGGGGATAAGGTTTTCCATATTGGCCTGCAAGCGAAAATCAGGTGCCAGAGTCACTACCTTGAGGTCAATATCCAAAGAGCGGGCTTTGGCCCTAGCTAGAGCTGCGCTGGCATCACTAGGGGCCCCGGATTCCACTATTAAATAGACCTCCCTGCCCTCTGGGGAGTACTGCTTGGCGTAGGCCAAAAGGAGCTCGAACTGGGCAGGTTCTGAGGGAAGTAGGGCTATGGGGTCAGTATCGCTCCCATTAAAGAGTTCTGGGGCGTCGGACCAGGGTCCAAACCAAGGTATTGAGAAGCGGCGGAAATAGTCGGCTATCTCCTTTGCATGGGGATGGCAGGCCCCCCCTACAATGAGCTGGGGTTTCACCTCCATGAACAAGGTGTCCAGGTTAAAGAGGAAGTTTTTCTTACTATCGTCTATTTCCAGGGTGGATAGCTCTATGGTCCTATACTGACTCCCGCCCCTTTCCTTCATAAAGGCTATAAAGGCCTTGAGGCCATAAAGGGTGCTGAAATAAGGCGCCATATCCCCGGTGGGAGAGGCCCAGCTTATAATTTCCCAACTTTTTTTCCCTTCAGTACTATAGGCTTCTTGGGACCAGGCCGGGCTCATTAAAAATCCTAAAGCCAGAAGTAAAGTTAGCATCTTGTATTTCATATGAACCCCCCAAAAAAGGCTAGAAAACAATGTGCAACCCAAATCTAGGGGATTTGAGTACCCTAATAAATTATATAGGCGAAAGCAAAAATTACCTACTATTTATCCCCAATGGCATAGAATTTTGGTGCTAAATTCTCAAAAAAGGATTAAACCTTTAGTTTTGCTTATTTCCTCCAGCAAAATAATAACTAGTTAAGCTTTGGTCAAAACAATCTACACGAAGTTATGGAAAAATGTGGAGGATTTGTGCTATACTGTTCTTAGTAACCTGAAAACTAGTGGATATTTGGCAGAAAATGCGTAAATAAGCCCCAGGGGTAGTCTCAAGAAAAAAATGGGAGCGATTGTCAAGCTTTAAAATCAATTTTGAGGTTCCTCTAGCGGGGTCCATATCTAAATGTAGAGAAACAAAACAAATTTTTACTTCTTTTAGAGAAAAAATGACTATTGACCCCATAAAGGTATTCTCTATAGCAGCTTAGATATGTATGGAAAGGTTTTGTTGAAAAAAATAAGGATTTGCAGTAAAAAGTTAAGTATTCAAGGTAATAAAATTTCTCCCACTTAGTGGGGGACTGGATTTTAAAGTTAGAATTATTATGTAACTTCATAAATAAGTAGAAATGGTATCCACAAAACATTATATACAATTAGCAGATACTATATACCTAAATTTTGTTATTACTGGTGGGAAGGAACAAGTAAAAATACAACTCACCCAAGATATTCATATATTTAAGATGTCAGGTTGCAAATATATGGTTAACTATGGCTGACGGCTGGCAATTTATTGCCACTTATTTTATTGCAAATTTACTTGATCTTTATCATATATAATTTTATAATATCCGGTGGAAAGAGAAACTTTTATGACTTTGGATGAACTTTACGAAAAGATTATTGAGAAGGTAGGTAATTTGAGCCTTCCTGCCGAAGGAGAGCCAGCAAGTATCCTACTAAATATTGATGCCAAACCTAGTAGGCAGTGGTTGGTCAATTACAAGGACGGTAAGGTGGGGGTCAAAGCCTTGGGCCCAGAGTCACCCAGTCCGGATGCCCCGGACGTCACGGTTTCAATTTCCGAAGATACGCTTTTACAGGTGGTAGAGAAGAAAATGTCAACTTCCCACGCCTTTTTGACAGGGAAAGTTAAGGTGAAGGGAAACTTTGATCTCTTGGCGAAATTGGGAAAAATTTGGCCTGAGTAAGGGATTTAAGCCCTGGGCCAGAAGAGAAAAATTTTCAAAGCTTTTTCTCTTCCGCATGAATTTTTCTAAATTTTACTAAAAAGATCATGATGGCTTCCATAAGCTAAAAGAGGGAACATTTTTTGGAAATCTATTTAAGCCCTTGAAATCATTAGCAAAATTTTTTTATTAGGGCTTAAATACTTTGCTAATTTCAGAATTTATCGTTTAAAATGGCAAATTATCTTCCAAATAAATGTTATATTCTCGGAATTACTAGCAAAATTTTTACTTGCGGCTTGTATCAGGCATATCTCTTAGAACCGTGTTTGTCTCTTCCTGATTAGAAGGTAGATAGAAAAAATTAGGTCTATCTCTTTCAATATCTAGGGTTTTCTACTATGTTCTCTACAGAACTAAGTATAGTTCGTTATCATTGGTTATCATTTAAAAAAAATGCTTGACATCGTTAGGTGAAAACGCTTAATTTATGAAAACAGCATTACTGATTTTCAGACTGTTTTAGTCTCACTTGCTATCACTTTATTTGTTCTAGAAAAGAGGTGTTATTTTGGCAGAGAATTCATTAAAACTGTTACGTGAGCAGCTCCTCCTAAGCAAGGCTGAGCTTGCCCGCAAGGCCGGGGTTTCTCCCATGACCATTGACCGTATCGAAAACGGCGAAAAGTGTCGAATGGAAACCAAGCGCAAGATTATACTTGCTCTGGGTTACTCCCTGGACGATAAGGACAAGATCTTTTCAGACCTATAGGAGCTACTTTCCCACCGTGGGGCCACTCCACTCCCTGGCCAGCGCGGACACAACTATTTAACCCCAAACCACAAGGAGTCCAGGCCTTTCCGCCTCATGCCGGAGGTGGAAAGGCTGAGACCCACATGTTGGGAGAATGGTTAAATATACTGCCATATAATGTATGGAAACTATATTTAGTGGATATATCTAAAATTGTAATATATAAGGGCAATCATTCATTTCAGGTTCAGAATGGACTTTCTTTAGCTAAATTATTAAAAAACTTCACTTTTTTTGTAGAGTATGATATTAGGAAAGTTGGGTTGCTTTTTGAATCTCTGACTGAAACCTATTGGCCCTAAGCTTTGTCCCCGGTTTTTTTTCTGAGTCCCCAAAACGCTTCCCAAACTCCTGCCTAAGAATTATTTTTACCCAATTTATCTACCTAATTTAATATTTTAGATTAATCCCCATCAGGCGCTAAAGGCGCCTTTTCTAAAGGATAAGCAGTAGAGATGTCGGTTATTGGCTTTGACATAGGCACCTACGCCGCAAAAGCAACCTTTTTGAGTATCAAGGGCAAGGGTCCTTCCCAAGTGGTGACTTTACTTGGCTTGGGTCTGGCGCAGATGCCCTTGGGGGTCATGTCCCAATGGGAGGAGCAGCCTCTGCCGGCCCGCCAAGCCATGAGTTCTGCTATGCGTTCCCTGTGGAAGCTTTGCAAGCTCACCAAGGGCAAATTCGCGGCCCTGTCCCTATCAGGGGACACTATGATTATCAAGAAGATCACCATGCCGCTCACTACCCAGAAGGAATTGCGGCAATCATTGGCCATGGAAGCGGAGCAGTACATCCCATATCCCATCAATGAGGTGATTATTGACGGCCATATTTTGGGGACTGACGAAAGGCATGGCCAGATGTCGGTGCTCCTGGTTGCCGCCCGTAAAGAGGTGGTATATAATTATATCCAGGCCCTAGCCCTTACTAAACAGTTGAAGCCAGCAGTTATCGATGTCGACTCTTTAGCCCTTTATAATGCCTATGACTTCTGTCACCCGGACAGCAGGGATAATGCCATTTTGGTGGATATCGGGGCCTCCATTATGCACGTGACTATTCTCTACGAGGGGTCACCGCATACCATCAAGGAGGAAAACATAGGAGGCCAGAGGCTAACCGAAGACCTGGAGGACACCTTTGGGGTTTCCCCTGAGGAGGCCGAGGCCATTAAGTTGGGGTCTTCCGAAGCGCCCAACATGCTTGAGGCCGCCGAGGTGGTGGATCGGGTGGTAAGTAACTGGAAGGCAGTCTTGGAAAGGTCCATAGAGGCCATTCGCCAGGAGATTCCCGAATTCAAGCCCACTAAGATCTATTTGGCCGGTGGCAGCTCCCTTTTGATGGGATTAGTGAAAGAGTTTGAGGATTCTTTCCAGGTGCCTTGCGAGCTTTTCAATCCCTTTAACAATGTCAAATACAATGCGAAAAAGTTTGATCCCCAATACCTAGGATATGTGGGACCACAAATGGCTGTGAGTTTCGGGCTCGCCCTCCGGAAGGTGGAACTCGCATGATGATCAAAATTAATCTTCTCCCCATTGAGTCATTCCGCCAAACTGCCAGTGGCCAGCTGTCAGTGACTATCTTTGCCTTTGTGATAGTGGGGTTCTGTGTTGCCCTGTACCTCTTCAAGGGCATGGTCTTAGACACTAAGATAGAATCCTTGGAAAAGACCAGAAACGAAGCCAGTTCGAAGCTTGCGGATCTGCAGGCGACCAGCCAAGACGCCTTGAAGCAAACCACAGAATTTGTAAACCAGTTGGTACAAGTCTCAGCCATAAGTGAATTAGAAGAACGGCGCCGGGACCAGACTAGGCTCTTGCATGCCATAGCTGGCCAGGTCCTCACCGCCAATTCCTGGCTCACAAGCGTCTCCCATAATAAAGGCGCTATTATTTTGAAGGGGATGGCTACGGACTTTGAGGTGGTGGCAGAGTTTCAACATAATTTGGAACAGAATATCTATCTAACAAAGGTGGAGCTCATCAGGGCCACAAGGGACACCACTATAAATAATGTTCGCTTAGTTACATTTGAGATACACGCAAACACGGTTTTTCCTGGCGCTTTACTGTTGGAAGAAGGCCTTCCGGATTCCAATCTTCCGCCTCGGGAGCTCATGGCCCAGATGGTGACAGCAGCGTCTCCGGACCTAGGCAAGATCCTGCAGGAGGCCCAAGCCGGACCTTCTACCCTATAAACATGGTTTTATAAATAATTCTAGATATAATATGTTTTTTTCGTGAGGGAATCACATGGCCAAAGCCCAGCCTAAGAAGCCCCAGAGTGGGAATGATTTCTTTTCTAAGATATCCAAGTTGAAGTCTGGCCAGAAAATGGGCATCTTAATAGGTGCCATCGTTCTGGTGGGGGTTGGGTTTTATTTTCTGTACTATCAGCCGTATACCGCCAAGGCCAGCTCCCTGCAAGGGGAGATAAATAACTTAAATAGCCAGATTTCCACAGAACAGACTAACATCAATAAACATAAGCCCATTGCCGAATACTTGGTTCCCGTTAAGGATACTTTTGATTACTTAAGTAGCTATCTCCCCAGGGAAAACGAGATCCCCAGGCTTATGCAGATAATCTCGGATTTGGGTATCCAGTCTGGTGCCCGGGTCACCATGTTCGCCCCCAAGGCCCCCACACTTAAGAATCATTATGCGGAAATAGAGTTTTCCATGAACTTGGAAGGCACGTTCTTAAACAACCTGAAATTCCTTTATAACCTAAGCCAGATGCAAAGGATTATCAATATAAGGACCGTACAGATTGAAAATCCTGTCATGGGCGATAATATGCTCATGATCTTAAGCTTCAGGTGTGAGGGGAGTACCTACCGTTTACTTACCCCTGACGAAGCCCAGCAAGTCAAGGATTCTAAGAAGTAGGCCAGTTTTTGTCCCTGGGACTTTAGTTAAATTCCCTAAAAGCAGAACCCTCTATGCAGAAAAAACATTTCAGATTATATGCTAGCCTGGCGTTGATAATCCCTTTGGGGGCTTTTATACTCGCTATCATTCTATATGCCGTACCAGGTTTAGCTCAGACAAATCAGCCGCCAGCTGGCCAGAACCCTAATCCGCAGGGTCAGGTATACACGCCGGTGCCCAGCGGCCAGGTTGGAGATCCATCTCAAGCTCCCCAGCCGCCTATGCAGTACCAGCCCCCACAGGGCTACGTGCCCCAGGTTCCTGGCCAAGCGCCCCAAGCGCCCCAGGTCCCAGCAAGTCCAGACCAATATCAGCAGCAACAAGCCTACGCCCCGGATCAGTATCAACCCCCCCAGGGCTACGTACCCCAGGTTCCGGGCCAAGTTCCCCAGGTCCCAGCAAGTCCGGATCAGTATCAACAGCCCCCTGCTTACTCCCCAGATCAATATCAACAGCCCCCTGCCTACACCCCGCCCGCGGCGGACTTTTCACCACAGATTCCGACCTCTCCAGATGGCACCCAGCCTCAGGACGGCTTTTCTAGTCCCCAGGAAGGTATGCCCCAGGAAGGTATGCCAATGGAGCCAGCCCCGGTCCCTGACCCCACAGCTGGTAACCTGGCTGCGGAATTAGAAGGCCCATCAATTCCAGAGGATGCGGATGCCGATACCATAGAGCGCTTTATGAAACTGGAAAAATGGCATAAAGAAGTCTTGTCCTCATATGCTGTGGACGTTTCCCGCATGGACGATCCCTTTATGCCCATAGAGACCGTAGCGCGTCCTCCGGAAACGGATACCTCTCGTCAGGCCTCTAGAAACCTCCCCATGATCCAGCGTTTGGCCTTAAACCAGTTCACCTTAGAGGCCATCATAGAGTCGCCTATTCCAGGCAGTACAACAGCCCTGGTGGTTAGCGGAGGAGTGGGCTATATCCTCCATGAAGGTACGAAAATAGGGCCCAATAATGGAACAGTGCGCCAAATTACCTCTAGCAAGGTAATTATAGAGGAGCCCGAGGTTAATTACCGAGGTGAGCGCACCAGCAGGATAACTGAGTTTTCCCTAAATCCCCTGGAAGGCATCGAAGATATCTTGGGCTAATCTTCTAAAAGCAAAATGTTAGTAAATGTAACATCTTACTTGAGGTTTTTCTAAAGAATTTTTTCAACTTTAAGTTTAAAATTTTTTTAAAAAATCTATTCCATTGCCTTCAAAATTGATGTATTATAGCTTTAAGTTTTTAGCTTTTATGTAAAGGCAACCATTAAGTTTAGTTTTCACCTTATTTTAGCATTTGAATCTGTGTTTTTCTTGAACTATTCTTTAAAGCTAATATTTTAGTTTAGCTTTAGATAATTTTTATTTGGTATTTTTGTATGTGACATTTTAAGCTTCTGATTTCAAGGCAAGCAGATGTTACAAAATGTTTCTTTTACAAAAGCTTAAAAAATACTTTAGGTTTAACTCAAGAAAAATGTAACATTTTTAAATGCAAGGTGAAGATTTACAAAGGTTTAATGTAGTACATTGGTGTAGTACATATTGAAAGTAAGTGACAATGGTTTGGCATATGTAGAATTAAGTCGCTTTTATGATAAATATATTTTGGTTTTATTCAATTCAAGCCGAAATAAAATATAGGATTTTATTTAGTTGTCTAGAACAACAAAGTTTTTTCCTAAAGAGGTTTTAGGAAATTGGATACTCTTTTAGAAGGATCCAACTTGCGCCTCAGAAGGAGTTGAATATGCATATATGCAAGCTTACTAAAGGGACCTATCTCTCTCTGATACTTGTTACTTCCTTGTTAGTTCTAACGGCAGGGGCACTTATGGCCCAGGATAATCTTCCCAATACTCAGACCCCAGGGACTCAATTGGTCTTACCACCTTTGCCACCGGGGTCACCCAATACAGAAGCCGCCGCTCCGGTTCCTATGGATCCGGCCACGCCTCCTGATTTAACAGAGGGGCAGAACGATCCTTCAGTGTTGCAGCGCTTTCCTTTAGATGATTTCAGCCTTTCGGCCATAGTGGTGGCCAATAATCCAGAACACAATATTGCCATGTTGGAATACGGTGGAATAGGTTATACAGTGCGCAAGGGTTCCCGAGTGCAGGGCGGGGTAGTGAAAGAGATAACGCCTACTTCCGTTATCATTGAAACTTCCAATGCGCCAGGCAGCGCTTATGGAGGAAATACTATAGTGCTGAGTATGCCGCAGTAGTAACTTTCTAATTTGCTCTTTTCCTTTTACTGCAGATCATTTTTAGAGAGGGTGTTAATAAATAGTAAACATTGGGAAGCAACTTGCCTTATTTATAGGTAATCATACTTGTTTTATCTTATGAATGCTAAATGTTTTGGTAGAGCTACCTGATGTTAAGTTAATTAAATAATTAGTATAAATTATTATGGACCCGTATAAATTAATTTAAGTGGGTCTGTCATAATGCCGATTATAAAGGTGAGGGTAAAGGCTCGGGTAGGTTTGCCACAACCTCAAGTATCAGCCACCCCTTAAACCTTACAAAAAAAGACCATAAGGACTAAACGTGATATTTCAGCCCCTCTTTGAAGGAGTCTTGCCATGAGAATAATCAGCCCTCGTCGTAATCTAGCCAGGCTCATGACGCCAATTTTGGTCATTGCCATTTTTGCCTTTTTTTCTGATTTCTCCCCCTTGTCAGCTCAAACTTTCGCTCCGCCACCGGCTTCTCCCACTCCGCCTGCTACTCCGCAAGGGGGTAGCGCAGCTACCCCTCCAGCTCAGCCTGCAGCACCTGACGTGGGGACTATGCTCTCTTTGTCTGGCGCCAATTCGGGGATGAATCCTAACAAAGTGTACACTGGAGAGCGCATCAGCCTAGACTTTCAGAACGCGGATATCCACAATATTTTACGTCTCATAGGTGAAGTCTCCGGTATGAACGTAGTGGTCTCTGACCAGGTACAGGGTAAGGTCACCTTGAAGCTCAAAGACGTCCCTTGGGATCAGGCATTAGATATAGTTTTGGCTTCCAAGAACCTGGGCATGGAGAGAAATGACAATGTCATAAGGATTGATACCCTAGCTGCAATTCGGAGTGCCACTTTGGACAGCTCGGATCCCACCATTAGGATTCCCTTGTCCAAGAAGATTTATACCCCGAAGTATTCCGCTGTTTCTGCCATGGCAGCCGAAATGGAAAAAGCCAGGAGCATCAGGGGTTCAGTGAGGGTAATAGGCAACGACATTTACGTTGAGGATGACGAGTCCACCTTAGAGGCCCTGGACGCTCTTTTCCAGCGCAATGACAGGGTGACCAAGCAGATCTTAATTGAGGCCAGGATTGTGGAGGCGAGCACAACTTTCGCTCAGCAGCTGGGCATCCGTTGGGGGGCAGGCTTTGATCGCACCCCAGGTGGTGGCAACAACTGGGGCGAGAGAACTGATATGCAATCAGGCGACCCCTTAACTGGCGGCTATGTTCCCGGAGAGATGTTTGGTCTCATTGACCAGACTGGTGGCAATGCTTACTTAGGTTTCGGCTTTTTAAACAGGGCTGGGACCTTGATGCTCAATGCTGAGTTAAATGCCCATGAGACAGTAAACGATACTAAGACAGTGTCTTCCCCGCGTATCTTGGCAGCCAATGACCAAGAAGTCTACATAAAACAAGGTCAGCAGATTCCTTACACCACTGGTGGCACAACAGCTGGCACCACTGCTTCCACCTCCTTTAAAGATGCCACTATGGAGCTGAGGGTAACGCCCCACATAGAGGAAAATGGCCAGATAGTAACTTTGGACATTACCTTGACCAAGGACTCTTTGGGCGGCCTGGCACCTAACGGAGAAGTCCTAATTGAGACCAAGGAAGCCAGAACCAAGCTCATGGTACGTAACGGAGAAACAGTTGTTATAGGTGGCATCATTACTGACGATCAAACTAGCTTAGCCAACAGGGTCCCTGGCCTTCATGCAGTACCCCTTTTGGGCTGGCTCTTTAATGATCGGAGCATCTCCAACCAAAAGAGAGAGCTGCTCATCTTTATAACAGCTAACATTATTCCCATAACTGTTTAGTATCCAAGCTAAATAGTAAAGGCGCCCTTTGGTCCCCCCCTTAGGGCGCTTTTTTTTATCCTCTTGCCAGGGGGGAAGGCATTTTACCCTATTACCCCCAAGGCGGATTCACCAAGGCCTAAGCTCATGAAATAGAGGGCCTGGCCTTAAAAGCGAGCCACTAAAGGAAAACCCTTGACAACGGGGGCTTATTATGGGATAATATTTGTCTGTTATGAGCTTTTTTGCTCATACTACTATGCTTAAAATTCAGGCGTGTAGCTCAGGGGGAGAGCACTACCTTGACACGGTAGTGGTCAAGAGTTCAAATCTCTTCACGCCTACCATAAACATACAATTCCAAATATGGCCGAAAGTCCAATAATATTGGCTTTCGGCCTTTTTGTTGCAAAGGAGATAAACTTTTTTTAGCATTAGCTAAGTAACCAAGCTCTAAAAGTGAGACAGGATAAAATTAGCTAAAAGCCAGCTTGAAATTTTAGCCTCTCAATATGCTTAAGTACTTAGTTAATTGTAAGGCCATGCTGGGAAGAGGGCTCATTTTAACATTATTGGGAAAATAGTAATGATGAATTATTTTTAACAATATAATTATTTAGTTTAATTATGTATAAATATAGTTTTTTTAGCTATTTTTCTTTAATATGAAAGGTGCCTCAAAAAAGACAGTCAGGCGAGAAAAGGATACTATTTCTTTTAATTCTGGGTTTAGGCAAAGGGCTATCTTTATTTCCCTTTTTATCCCTAAAAGACTTCTAAGTCCCACAAGCCTCTGGGATTTTAATCTAGGCTAATACCAAGGCCAGAAAAACTTATTTAAATCTTGACAGCTAAAGCCAGCTTGTGGTATAAACCGAAAATTACACCGGGGATTTTAGCCCCATAAAGCCGCCCTAGGGCAGCTTTATCTCCGAAAGGACCTTATCATGCCCAAGATGAAAACTAACCGCTCTGCTTTTAAGCGCTTCAGGGCTACTGCCACAGGCGGTATCCGCCGTAACAAGGCCTATGCCCGACATATCTTAACCACCAAGACCACCAAACAAAAAAGGGGTTTGCGGGCCAAGGCCCTGGTTGACTCCTCCAATGTCAAGGCTGTCAGAAGGTTACTCCCCTACTTGGGAACTTGATTTACCCAGAAACCAATAGAGAGAAGATTTCTAAACTTTTGGATTTTTAGGAGCTATACCATGCGCATCAAAGGCGGACAACATACTAAACAGCGCCATAAGAAATATTTAAAACTTGCCAAGGGCTTTCGGGGCGGAAGAAGGGTCCTTTATCGCAGTGCCAGGGAAGGCGTGGAAAAGGGACTTACCTTTGCCTTCAGGGACCGCAAGGACCGCAAAAGGCAGATGCGGAGTCTTTGGATTACCCGTATTAGCGCAGCTTCCAAGGCCTTGGGCTCCTCTTATTCCGTGGTGATTAACCTTTTAAAGAAGGCTGACATCAATATAGACCGCAAGGCCCTTTCCAATATGGCGGCCACCGATCCCCAGGCCTTTAATCTGTTGATAGGCAAGGTGAAAGACCAGATGGCAGGCCAAGTTGGCGCATAAATTAAGGTGCCTACCTAATTTATAAAATTTCTCGAAAAAGACTATGGCCGCCAGCACATTTGGCGGCCATTTTTCTGTCAAGGACAAAGCCCAATGAACCTAAAGGAGTTTTTGGATAAGATAAATGGCATAAAAGATGCCGCCTTCTCCGAAATTAAAGCCTCAAAAGACAAGGAGACTTTAGAGGGGGTCCGGGTAAAATATTTGGGTTCCAAAGGGCTTTTGAGTGAATTATCCAAGGCCATGTTGACTTTGGAGCGCCAGGACCGCCCAGAAGCCGGTAAGACACTTAACCAAACCAAAGAAGAGATTACTTTAGAGCATAAAAGGGCACACCAAGAGGTTCTAAAAGCCCCAGTAAGTGAAAGTGACTATATTGATGTGACCTTGCCTGGTCGCAGGGTTCCCTTGGGCCATAGGCATCTTATTACCCGCACTAGCCAAGAGATCTGCCATATCTTCGAAAAGATGGGCCTTACTATTACCGAAGGCCCTGAAGTGGAGACCGATTACTATAACTTCGAGGCCCTTAACTTCCCCCAGGATCACCCCAGTCGCGACATGCAGCAGACCCTGTTTGTGGGAAAAGAGCTCTTACTACGTACCCACACCTCCTGCGTCCAGATAAGGACCATGGAAAAGACCCCTCCTCCTGTGTGGATAGTGGTACCGGGAAAGACCTACAGAAGAGACGACGACCTTACCCATTCACCAATGTTTAACCAAGTGGAAGGCCTAGTGGTGGACAAGGGTATAACCATGGCGGATCTAAAAGGGATGCTAGCAGAATTTGCCCGCCAGTTTTTTAGCCAGGACACTAAGATAAGGTTAAGGCCCAGCTTCTTTCCCTTCACAGAGCCCTCAGCTGAGGTGGACATTGCCTGCGTGAACTGCGGCGGCAAGGGTTGCCGTATCTGTAAAGGCTCAGGATGGCTGGAGGTCCTAGGTTGCGGCATGGTAAACCCGGCCCTCTATAAAAATGTGGGTTATGACCCTAAAACCGTTACGGGCTTTGCCTTTGGTATTGGTGTTGACAGAATGGCAATGCTAAAGTATCACCTGGACAATATTTCTCGCTTCTATGCTGGTGATGTGCGCTATATGCGCCAGTTCCCTTCATAATAATATTTTCCTTTTTTAAAGCTCTGAGATGGGGTGCCTATAAAAAGAGAATTGATAATCAGCATTTGGACCATTAAATTCATATAGCGCCTAAATTAGACTTTTATTTAGTGCTCAGCTAAAATGAACACATAATCTTCTTATCATAACTTATCCAAACTAATCTGCTCCCAGGAACAAGGCATGCGCGTTCTTTACTCCATCCTCTACGCCCTGGCTTTCTTTTTAGGCTCACCTTACTGGCTAGTAAGGGGGATGGTGAATAGGAATTTTTTAAGGACCATGAAGGCCCGCATTTTGGGTCCAGGGCGCATCCTTCCCAAGATGAGTGGAGTTCCCCGCATTTGGGTCTGGGCCCTTTCCTTAGGTGAGGTGCTCTCTGCCAGAAAACTAGTTGCGACCCTTTTAGAATCTAAAGTGGAGGTGGTAATATCCGCCACCACACAAACTGGCCTGGCCATAGCCCGTTCCCTGTGGCCCACCTTAGTGGTCCTGCCTAGCCCCTTGGATTTCAGGATGTCCACCAGGAACTTTGTAAAGCAAGTTGAGCCCGATTTTCTTATTCTGGTGGAAACCGATATCTGGCCTCGGATCTTAGAAGAACTAAAAAAACGTTCTATCCCTGCCTCTCTAGTCTCTGCCCGCCTCTCTCCTCGCTCCTACCGTAATTACAAGTTGATAAAACCCTTTTGGTCTAAGGTACTTTCTAACTTTGAGACTATCGCAGTCCAGAGCCAGGAGGATTTGGAAAAATTTGAAAACCTGGGGGTGGCCCCGGAGCGCATGCTGGTGACAGGAAACTTAAAATTTGACGTGGACCCCTTCGACTTTGGCCCCAATGCCAGAGAGGCCCTCTTGGAAAAAACAGGCTGGCCAGATGGGCGCTATATCCTCTTGGGTTCTTCCCACCCAGGGGAAGAGTCTTTAATCCTTTCCATCTTTAAAGGCCTTGCGGAGGTGCATCCTTTGCTGCGGTTAATTATTGCCCCAAGGGATGTCCCCAAGTTTGAAAAGGTGTGGGAATTAATCAACCAGTCCTTTCCAGGCCGCGCTGGACGCCGGAGTATGCCCAGTACAGATGACAAGGAGGCGCTGGTCTTCCTCTTGGATACCTTGGGGGAGCTGGCTAATTTTTACAGCTTGGCAGATCTTGCTATCATAGGTAAAAGTTTTCCCGGGCGCCATGAGGGAGGGGGCCACAATCCCCTGGAAGCTGCTATTTCAGGCTGCCCTGTCATTACCGGGCCCCAGGTACACAATTTCAAATGGGTGTATAAGGCCCTCGTCAAGGCTGGCGGTGCCCTGGTAACAGATAGCCAAAAATTATCCGGCCTTATGGCCTCACTATTAAATGATCCACTTAAACTTAAGGAGATGGGGGAAAAGGGACGCAATTTCGTTCTTGCCAACAGGGGTTCTGTGGCCAAGACCCTGGAATTCATCCGTCCCCCCAAGGGCCAATGAATCTAGACGATTTCTATAGCCGTGAAAAAGAGCCCGCCTTTCCTCTGCGCAAGATCTCCTCACTCTGGGGCCTGGTATTGGAAAAGCGCCGCAAAATGTACAGGAAAGGCTCCTTTGCTAGCAAAAAGGCACCTGTTCCTGTCATCTCAGTGGGTAACCTCACAATGGGGGGAAATGGCAAGACGCCCATGTGCGTCTTTTTAGCCAACAGTTTAATGGAAAAAGGCTATAACCCAGCCATAATCTCCAGAGGTTACGGGAGAACTAGCCAGTCCGCCCATCCGGATCCGGTCTTAATTTCCGCAGGAGATGGACCTCTTCTCCCCTGGCAGCTCTCAGGAGACGAGCCCGCCCTTATGGCGGGGCTCACCAGGGCTATTGTCTTTGTCTCAAAAGAGAGGTCCCTGGCAGCCATCGAGGCAGCTCGCATCGGGGCCGATGTCCTTATCCTAGACGACGGCTACCAGCACCTAGCCATAAAAAGGGACGCCAATATCCTCATGCTCCAGGCGGAAAACTTTTTAGGGAATGGTAAGGTCTTCCCCGCAGGTCCCCTGCGGGAAAGACCTTCTTCCCATGAGGATGCGGACATCATAGTGGCAGTAGGGGCTCGCATCCACCCGGCCCTAGAAAGGTTGGCTGGCACAAGGCCTTTATTTTTAGCCCACAATAAGCCTCTAAGGCTCACAGACCCGCGGCAGCAAAAGAGCTGGGACTTTGATGCCTTAAGGGGCAAGCGCTTTGCCGCCTTCTGCGGCCTGGCCTCCCCATTAAACTTTAAAAAGACCTTAAAGGCCTTAAATCTTGAGCCCGTAGCTTTCCGGGCTTTTTCTGACCATGCCCCTTATAAGCCGCAGGACAAAGAGTTCTTAAAAAGGCTTTGTGACTTTACCCATTCGCTGTGCCTAGTTACCACTGCCAAGGATTACATCAAGCTAAAGGACTTACAAGTCCCACTTTTGATCCTGGAAAGTGCCCTAGAGTTAGAGGACAGTCAAGGATTTTTGGAAGTGATATTGAAGAAGATTTACAGGGAGGCAGAACTTGACGCCTAAAGCCTCCAAGAGTTCTCCTATCTTGGTGCGGGGGGTTAACTGGTTAGGAGACGCTGTAATTAGCCTTCCTGGTCTTCATGCCATCATCCATGGGCAGCCGCCAGGATCTATTGAGGTCTTGGCCCGCGCCTCGGGAGCTGAGCTCTACCGCCAATTGCCCAATTTAGGGGCTGTCATAGAAGACTATCGGGGGCTATGTAATAAGCTAAAGCTTATCAAAAAGCTTTCTCAAAAGAGCTACCAGAAGGCGGTACTCTTTCAAAACGCCTTTGGTGCGGCACTTACCAGCACCTTATCCGGCATCAAGGATAGGGTAGGCTTCAGTAGGCACTATCGCCGTTTACTTTTAACCACCCCCTTAAAGCCGCTTCCAGCTGATCTTAGAAGTCACGAGCTCTTCTATTATCTAAAGATAGTAAAAGCAGCAGGTTTTAACCCAAGCTTTTCCCTTCCCCGCCTCACAGCACCCCAGATCCCTAATCTTTCCGATACAATGGATCCGGCCCAAGATAAGATAGTCTTGGCTTTAGTTCCAGGGGCCAGCAATGGGCATGGGCTTGCCAGGCAATGGGGTCCGGCTAATTTTGCCCAGGCGGCAAAAGAGATCCTCTCGGGGAACCAAGGGGAAGTGCTTATTTTAGGAAGCAAGGGGGAAATTGAGGCCTGCAATGAGACGGAAAAGCTTTTAGAAGGTGGGCCGCCGGTTAAAAACTTAGCTGGAAAAACCTCTTTAGCTGAGTTAATAGCTACTCTTTCCGAGACCACCTTGGTGCTTGCCAATGACTCAGGGATAGCCCACCTGGCAGGGGCCTTGGGAATAAAGCTTGTGGTGCTCTTTGGGTCCACAAATCCCTTAACCACTGGGCCTTTGGCCAAAAATGCCTGCGTCTTAAGAAAACCTTCCCCTTGTGCCCCCTGTTTTAAGAGGGAATGTCCTTTGAAAAAGCGTATTTGCTTTGATGGTTTAACCCCACAATTGGCTGCCGAGGCGGCCTGGTCCCTCTTGCATCCCAAAAAAGATAGAACGCCGGACTTAAGAGGGGCAGTCTTTTTGGGTAATATCCCAGAAGACTTAAAAGTGCCCTCCGGCCCTTTACAGCTAATTCTCCTTTTAAAGGGCACAGAGCTTAATAGCCCCTTATTGGAGCCCCCTTTAGCAAAGCCACGGGGCTTTACCCTAGGGGTAGAGCCAAAACCAGTGGCCTCATATAAGGGCTTTCCCGTCTACGACGGGACTAGCCCCCAAATCTACTCTGAGCTGGCTGAGGCACAAAAATTATCCCTCATGCGCTCCTTTTGGCTGGCCAGCGATCTGAGCTTTTTAAAAACAGCACAGGAGTACGGGGGCAAAAGTTGCCTCTATTTCCAAAGTGGCATGAAAGTCCCTAGTCGTGAAGCAATACTGCAAGAAAACTTCACCCCCAAACTGGTAGCCCCCACGGTCCAGGGGGCCCTAGACTGGGCGGAGTATTTTAGGGATTTTTAGGCCTTTAGCCTTTCATTAGTGCAAATTCTCTTGACAAAAGGGCCGGTCATGATTAGATTTGATGGGCACAAGGCAGCACGCCTTGGCAAATTTAGGATAATCCTTTAAGGAAAGCTTTTATGCCCATCTACGAATATGAATGCGAAAGTTGCCACAAGATAACTGAAGCCTCTCAAAAAATAACCGATCCCCCCTTGACCGTCTGCCCCAACTGTCAGGGGCATCTGCAGAAGCTTATTAGCCGCACCACTTTCCAGCTCAAAGGAACGGGCTGGTTCGCCTCGGACTATAAAAACCGCGACGATAATACCCCCCAAGCCCCTAAGAAAGGCCCCGAGGAGGGGGAGAAGAAAAAGAGCTATCTGGACCAAAATGCTGAGGAGCGCAAGAGTACTATTAAAGAGATCACCACCAAGGTGGCCAATAATATGTAAAAAAGGCTAAAAAAGGCATAGCTTTAGTGTCCAAACTTAAAGGGATAAAAATTTAAGTTTGGCTGCCTTTTGCCAGCACCTAATTAGGGCCCTTTTAGGCTTATAGAAGTCTAAAAGGGCCCTTTTTTGTTACTTGGGGGCTAGGACCATTACTATGGTGCGCCCCTCCAAGCGGGGGAACTGTTCAGGGTGGCCATACTCGGCTACGTCTTTAATGACCCTTTCCATGAGTTCTAAGCCCAGGTTGCTGTGGGTGATCTCCCTGCCCTTAAACATGAGACTGACCTTTATCTTATTCTTTTCGGCTAAAAATTTTAAGATATTCCGCAGCTTGAACTGGTAGTCGTGATCCCCTGTCTTGGGCCGGAACTTCACTTCCTTTATATCTATAGTGGTGGATTTTTTGCGGGACTCAGAGAGCTTCTTGCTCATCTGGTATTTGTAACGCCCGAAATCCATAATGCGGCAGACTGGAGGGACGGCATCGCTGGCCACCTCCACCAGATCCAAGCCTGATTCTTTTGCAGCCGTAAGGGCTGCGGCTAGGGGCATAATGCCTAATTGCGCGCCATTGTCGCCAATAACTCTCACCTCATGAGCCCTTATGAGCTCGTTTACGTTCACCCTCTTGGTGTCCGACTCTTTCCTCTTCCCGTTAATCTGTGCACCTCTCTTAGTAAGTGGTTAATAATTGCCTTTAAGGCCATTGCCAAAGACCTTATTAGCTTAGCCCCAATGGTCCCAGCTGGGAGGCTCTTTTTCTTTTTCCGTGAGTTTCACGAAAGAAGCTAGGTCCATCTCGCCCAATTCTTTGCCCCCGCGCTTTTGCGCCGACGCAGTGCCCTTTTCCACCTCTTTATCGCCGATGACAAGGATATAGGGAGTTTTGGACATCCTAGCTTCCCGTATTTTATAACCCAGTTTCTCATTACGCAAGTCCGTTTCAACGCGGTATCCAAGCTTTTTTAGATCGCCTGCCAATTTTAAGGCTGCTGCCTTAGCCTTTTCGGTGACCGTGAGGATCTGTACCTGCACCGGGGAAAGCCACATGGGAAAGGCTCCCCCGTAGTGCTCTATTAGGATGCCTATGAAGCGCTCCAAAGAACCAAATATAGTGCGGTGGAGCATGACAGGCCTCTTTCTAGCATTGTCTGTGTCTACATAGGTCAGATCGAAACGCTCCGGAAGGGTAAAATCGCACTGCACAGTGGCGCATTGCCAGCGCCTACCTAGGGCGTCTTTGAGCTTCACGTCTATCTTGGGTCCGTAGAATGCCCCGTCGCCCTCGTTTATCTCGTAGGGATTACCCAATTCAATGAGGGCCTCTGTTAAGGCTTTAGTAGCCATTTCCCAGTCCTCATCCGAGCCAATGCTCTTTTCCGGACGAGTGGATAATTCTAACTCGAAATCAAAGCCAAAGGCGTCCATCATGTCGCGCACGAGTTTTAGGACCCCTTTTATTTCATCATTTACCTGGGCCGGGGTGCAAAAGATATGGGCATCGTCCTGGGTGAACTGGCGCACCCGGGTAAGACCGTGGAGGACCCCGCTTTTTTCGTGGCGCTGAACTGTCCCCAGTTCGAAAAGGCGTAAGGGGAGATCTTTAAAAGACCTGAGCCTAGAATTGTAGATGAACATATGGCCCAGGCAATTCATGGGTTTTATGGCATAGCCCTGGCCGTCTATCTCGGTAAAGTACATGTTTTCGCTGTAGTAATCCAAGTGCCCGCTTTTTTTCCAGAGCTCGGATTTTAAGATCTGGGGGCCTATTACTACATCGTAACCCCTATTTATATGCTCCTGGCGCTCGAAGTTTTCCAAAAGGACTCGCAAAAGTGCCCCTTTGGGGTGCCAGACAATGAGTCCGCCACCTATCTCATCGTGGACGGAAAAGAGTTCCAGCTCTTTCCCCAAACGCCTATGATCCCGGCGTTTGGCTTCTTCTAAGAGGGCCAAATAGGCATCTAGATCGCGTTTGGAAAAAAAGGCAGTGCCATAGATGCGCTGGAGCATGGGACGCCTTTCGTCTCCTCTCCAGTAAGCTCCGGCAACGGATAAGAGCTTAAAGGCTGCCCCAAAGGAGCTGTCAGGTATATGGGGTCCTCGGCACAAATCCACAAAGTTACCGCACTGGTAGATACTCACCTCATTTTCACCAGATAGCATTAAATCGTCTAATATTTCCACCTTGTAGTCTTCCCCCCGGCTCTTGAAGTACTCCAGTGCCTCGCTTATGGGAAGCTCGCGGCGGGTAAAGGGCTGGGCCTCGGCTATCATCTCTGCCATGACCTCGGAGATACGGCCCAAGTCATCTGTTGTAAAGGTCTGGGGATTATCAAAGTCGTAGTAGAAACCATCTTCAATGGAGGGCCCAATAGCCACCTTGGCCTCGGGGAAGAGCTTTATCACAGCCTCAGCCATAATATGGGCTACGCTGTGGCGCAGGAGATCCAAGGCATCCTTGTCGTCTTTGGTGACTGGGGCAATAGGGACAGGGCTTTCGGCTAAAGGCCTTGCTAAATCCACCATCTTGCCATGAATACGGGCAGCTATGGCACGATTCGGTCCTTTTCGGGGAAGTCCGGCAAGCTCAAAAAGTTCTTTGGCACTGGGGGGTGCCCCCCTGTCCCAAGGGACCTCAACTATCTTGTCCGGCTCTGAAACCTGGTAAACAGACATCTTCTATCCTAGGGGTGAAATTATGCCACCAAAAAATGAGGTGACCAAGAGGGCCATTTTTTCCGGCCCGCCTACTATTTTTAATATTAGCAAGAAAACTGCCAAGAGCTGTTATGAAGATCACTTCCAAGAGCGATTTCTTGCCTTTGGGGGATAAGCTGGCATCCCGATTGGCCACAGTAGACGGCTTGGATTTTAGCACAGGGAGGGGGTGAAAAGAAGGGCTGGGAAGATTTTCCATATTCACAAAAAGCAAAGAAAATAGCCCTAGCTACTGGCATCATGAACCAATTGGCCCGCTATTTTTTTCCTCCTCTATTATATTTTCCTTCTCTAGCCTATCTTTTAGAGCCTCTTCCTTCTCTAGCCTATCTTTTTCGGCCTTTTCCTTGCGCTTCTTTTTCTGTAGGGCTTTGCGTTGTCGGGACTCATCAATGTAATGGATCCACTCTTTTACTGGTAACTTCCACTTCTCTTTACTATTGGGAACGTTTTTCATAAGGCCTTTAGGATTCAATCCCAGGCTTTTGGCAAGTGCAATATCCTCCAAATTGAGCCTACATACGCGTTTCGCCTTTTTCCATAATTCATCTTTATCAGCCATCTTATTACCTTTAAAAATCGTTAATATATATAATTATATTTAATTATATATTATTTAATTCTAATAGCTGGCATGGGGCAAGCTAGGTTTTATGTTGCTTAACGAAATACATTATACAGCATTAAAAGCTAATATTGTACATTATCTTGTATTCAAAAAGATAGCTTAGGGCTAGAGGTCTTTTGAGGTTTCTATTGTAGCCGAAATCTAAGGGAAAGTTCTTGTTTGGAAAGCCTAAAGCCCACAAAAATAATCATAAAGCTTTAGTATCTTATCTTAAGCCCTCTAGGGGTTGGTTAACAAAATCAAGTAGGCCAACTTAGGGAAAATATTTTTAAATGGCACAAAATATTTTACTTGCAAAAAAAAATCTGCTATATTTAGATCAGCACCAGATATATTGTCGTATTTAAGCTAGGTATTTAAACATTTCTACCTTTCTATCGGTATCTACAAGATTTTGATGGTACCTATTGAAAACCCACTAAATACGTATGTTTATTCACTTTCAAGGCCTCATCTTATATATACAGTATTGTATATTTTAGTATACCTATATAGAGTAGTTACTTGCCTTTTTCAGGCACTGGCAAAAATCAGGGCTTTAACAATTTTACCTAAATGTTCTCGTGTTTTTTGTGTATTTCTAGTTATTTCCCAGGACTTCTACCTTAAAAAATTGCCCCTAAATTGAAAATGCCGCATGGCCTTTACAGAATACTTCAAGCTAAATGATGTTTTAAAGCTTTCCTAAGGGGCGTCAGAGATGGAGGATAAAGGTGAAAAAAAACAAAAAAGGATTGTCTAGATCGCAAAAAAAGTACTTGCGCAAGCTTAAAGCTGAGCGAGAGCTAAAATTAAAGGCAACTAGTCTAGAAAGTCAAGATAATTTTAAAGATCCAGGTGCTAGCCAAACTGACCAAGGTGAGCCTAAAAGCCAGACCCCGCCTGGTGCGGGAGACTCCAATACCACTGAAATTCCTTTGACCTGGGTGAACTGGAAAGGCAACTTTAGGACAGGGGGCTATGATAGAACTTTGCCTCTTGCAGTAGGAAATGTGCCCGAATCACTGAAGAAAAATTGGGCGTCTATGTTATACAGAGGTACTCACCTATGGTCTTCTTCAAAATTACCCTATGAAGATTTTTATTTACACCCACCGCGCGTTATTTTTATGTCCGGGGCACCCTACTGGGCTGGTTACAGCCGTAGAGAAAAGAAAATCTACATTTCGGAGGAACTGGTCTTTAATTTTCCCTGGTTTGTGGTGGAAGAGTTTTACAAGCATGAGGCCCTCCACCACATGATGTATAGCATAGCCATGAATGGAGGTTATGACAGGTCCGGACTTCATACGCAAATGTTTGAAGACTTTGGCCTAAGGCTTGGTATCCATCCATTTTACTTGACTGACACAGTTGAGAATATGGTGCTTACTCCCAACCCGGAGGTAAAATTTTTTAGCTATCCTGTAGAGCCGGAAGCCCAGAATGTTTTATCAAAGGTAAAAAAGCTCTTAAGGCTTTCCAATTCCAAGGTAGCTGCCGAATCAGAAGCAGCACTGGCTGCCGTGGCACGTATTATGGCCAAACACAATATCAAAGCCATTGAAGAGAAAAACCAAAAGAGTTCTTACGGCAGGAGATCAATTGAGTTAAAACGGGTCAGGTTAAGTGATAGGATCAATCAGATTGCATTGATCTTAAATAACCATTTTTGTGTAGTCCCCATTTATTCGACTAGTTACAATGCCATTCGTGATAGGATGGAAAAGAATCTTATAATATGCGGTCGACCTGAAAACCTGGTCTTCGCAGAATACATCTTCCATTTCCTCATGGAAAGGACTGAAACATTATGGCAAGAGTATCACAGAACTTCTAGACCCTTGACGATGAGCGCCCGCTATTCTTTTCAAGGAAGCCTTTTGGTAGGATTTGACCAAAAACTTAGGCAAGCCGCCAAGGCCTCCGAAAACTCGCATTTAACAGGCGGAGCGGAAAACTATTCTGCCCTCATGGAAATAAAGGATCCGGGCCTCAAAGATTATGTCAATACTGTATTTTCTAGGTTGACTAATACTAGGAGGCAAGGTTTTAATCCCTCTGACGCTTTAAGCGCCAACGCCGGTTACGCGTATGGAAAATCGCTTAATATCAATAGGCCTTTGGAGGCGGGAGACGAAGCACCTGGCCAAGACGAGGGAAAGAGGTATCTTATGCCTTGACCCGTTTGAAAAAAAACACCTCATTTTTTTAAATGCACCCTTAGAAAGCTATCTATCTTCCCTTTTTAGGGAACAGGGATTCTAAGAGCCAGTCAGGAATCTTTATTACCTTATTGTCCCAGTTCAATGTAGCATGGAGGGTATGGCCAGATACCCTCAAGTTGTTCTCTTTGTCTTTGTAGAGCCTGTAGTCAAAGCGGAAGCTTGCCTTTTTCAACTGGGAGATCCACGTCTCCAGGCGGATGAGGTCATCGTAATGGAAGGGCTGGTAAAAATGGGCAAAGGCTTCTGTAAGGGGGGTGCGGATGCCCCGCTCTTCTATAGAGGCGTAAGAGCAGTTTAGCTGACGCAAATATTCGCCCCGGGCTTTTTCAAAAAAGCGAAAATAGTGGGCATTATTTACTATGCCCATGGTGTCTGTATCGACGTAAAGTACCCTGTACCAGCTGGTGGATAGGTATTGGGCTTTGTCTTCTTTTAATGTGAGCATGAGACTATTGCCTTTCCGGGCCAAAAAAGAGTAGCCCCAGGCTAGGACCGTCGGGAATTATAGTGGGATTTTTTGCAGCTTCCTTTTCCGAGTAACCTTGCCCGCCGCTCTGAGCTGGGTTCTGGCTATCGTAGAGGACAAAGGGTACTGGATCGCTAGAGTGGGTCTTTTTCATGACAGGGGTATAGTGATCGCAGGAGCAGAGGATCCTATAGTCCCCAAAGGAGGGAAGGGCTTTTAAGATAGGACCTACTATCCTGGCATCAAAGTTCTCTATGGCTTTTATTTTACTTTTCAAATCCCCCTGGTGGGAGCACTCGTCCGGGGCCTCCAGATGGACTATCACTAGATCGTAGCTCTTTAAGGCAGCTAGGGCTGCCTCTACCTTGCCTTCGTAATTGGTGTCCAAGGTACCTGTGGCACCTGGAACAGTTAAAGGTACAAGTCCAGTGGTAATGGCAAGTCCCCTTATGATATCCACTGCCGAGACTGTGGCCCCAGTTATGCCCCAGCGCTCCTTGTAGCTTTTCACAATAGGGGTGCGGCCCTGGCCCCAAAGCCAGATGGAGTTGGCAGGGGGCAAACCCGCCTGGACCCTTTTTTTATTTACAGGATGGTTTTCTAGGATGGGCCAGGAGGCCTTCACCAGATCCATAATAGGGGCATTTTTGGGCTCGTTTATCAGATTGGTAATCTTCTCATCCAAATGATCGTGGGGGGGAATGGAGGGCAGCCCCAGAGGTGCCCCTGGCCAAATTAAGATGTGGCGATAGCTAACGCCTTGGTAGATCTTTTGCCCCGCCAGGGGCATATTCTCTTTTAAGGCGCTTATTAGTTCCCCTGCCTCGGGGTTAGAGATATCCCCGGAGGCGTGGTTAAGCATAATAGTATCGGCCCCATCATGCCCTACAGTTACAAGGTTCATGCGAAAGGCCAGGTCCCCCTCCTTTAAAGGAATTTTTAGGGCTGCAGCCTCCAGGGGGCCGCGTCCCTCCAAGACTCCTTTGGCGCAATACGCCATGAGAGAAAAAATAGCCACATCAGAGCCAGGCGCCATGCCTTCGGGAATGGTGGCACACCTGGCCAACATGCCCTCCTTTGCCAGCCTGTCCAGGTTGGCTGTGGTGGCGTATTCCAGGGGGCTGCGGCCGCCTAAGCTTTCCAGGGGATAGTCTCCCATGCCGTCGCCAATTAGGATTACATATTTCATATAGGATCTGTCTGGTGAGCCTGTGCTCCTAGAAAGTGGTTAATAATGGGGAGCTTTTGCTAATTATCGGGCTTATTGGAGGCCCCAAAAACAATAAATATAGGTAATTTAGAGGAAGAAATCAAGGGCTAAGGGGAGCTTATTATAAGATCTAACCCTAGGTCCCCCCCTCTTTTTGGGTTAGCGGTGCTGCTCCTGCCATCAGGGTGGGCTTTAAAACAGCTTATAAAGGGTTGGATTTTGCCCTTTTTAGCTGGCAGCGCCCTGAAAAAGGTTTCTAGTTCACCAAGAGGGGGTGGGTTTTTACAATAGTTTTGGGCCTTAGCTTGAGGATAATTACCGGGCCAGATATGGCTTAATCTGTCTTGCAAATTAAAAGAGTATAGTAGCCTAAGGTAAAATGATTTAAGCCCTAAGGCCTGTTAAAATATTACTCCCTATAATAGGGTAACCTAGAGCTATAGCCTAACATCGGGTTTAAATCTGCCCCCCTTTAGTAGCTTTGTGGGATCTTACCCACCTTAAGGTCACTACCAAGCTGGCGCATTATTGTCTCAATCTAATAACCAGAGAAAGTTAAGGGGCCATTTGTTAGAAAGGATGGCTTCAAAGAAAGCTCCCGCCAATTGACAGCAGCTTTTAAGGGGATAGTCATCTTGGGAGCGATTAATCACCTGACCTAAGCACGCTATTTGAAAAGCCATCTGAAAGGCGTAAAGTTAAATATAGTGCATCTATTAAGCTATATTTTTATGCAGATAAAAATAAGCCAAAGGGCTAAAGCGGATAAGGATATCATTAAACAGGAGTTTATCTTTAAACAAACTATCTCTTCTTTTAATTTATCGCAGCGTAAAAGGGACCCGTATAATCAGAGATATGAATTAGTACTATATAGTGTCGATGTTGCATTATATTGCTACTAAATATTGACTCTTTTTTCATCTGAAATTTTTGAGACTTTTTACGTCGTAATCTAGCTTTAAAATTCGTCAAGATGAGCCTGTTTTAGACGATTGTTCCACAATATATGGTGGATATTTTCTTTTTATCCCAATACGATAAAAGGCTCTCCCTGGGGCTTAAGGTATAGCCTTCCATAGTACTAAAAGGGGCTATTTAACCACAGGTCTAAGATTTAGGTAGCTTTCCGTAGATTCTGGCTAGGCACAAATAGGGATTATAAGGCCCTTAAAAAAACTCTGGCAGAACCCATTAGCATGGCGAACCTAAAACTCATAAGGGCCTTTTAGCGTAAAGATATAAAAATCCCTGCTACATATGGTGTAATAATATTATTTTTAATACAACATCGAATTATAAAGAATATTGTGTTATAAGGGAGTAAATAGCAAAGGACATTTCACTCTAGAAAAGAGGGATAAAATTAAAGACAAGATTAAAGCGCACCTTCTAATTTAATTGACAAAATGAATACAAGTATGGATATAATTATCACAAGGCGTTAGAGTTCCATAAAATGGAAAGTCCTTAAGAAATACTAAAACCTATGGTTTTTTAGGGAGACCTTTCTGTTCTGAGCTAACTTACCCATCTTCTTTAATACCAACAAAGTTCCCACAAATAGCTTTTTGCCCCATGGGATAGCTTTGTTCTTTGATTATTTCGCTGTATATAGGTCCGCAAAAAGAGATGTAACATGAAAAAAACAGAAAAAAAGCAGCTCTTACCCACTGAGTTAGTTAGAGCAATGATGAAAAAAGACTGCATCCAGACCCTTTTGAGCGATCTTAGCTTGTATCCGGAAGAATGTGAACGCTTCTTTAGGGCTTGCAAATTTGATTATAGCTTTTTTGCTAAAAAATACCCTAAAATAGCCTTGACCAGCAAAAGCCGCTTAGAAGAAATGCAAAAAATCGCCATGAATGAAAAGTTGTTACAAGAACTCATCTTTTTATGGCATACCGCAATATTTAAACCTCCCTTTGAAAAAGCCAGGAAACTAAGATTCTCCAATTGGCAACAGCTTTTGTTTATCTTCCTTGATATGCTGGATGAAAAAAATGAGCAAATTCTAGAAACTGACTTTGTTCTATTGCAACTGCTACAATCATTGAAGTTTTTGCCAAAAATCAAATCAAATGTACCATATGTACCTCCAGAAACTCAAAATGCTAGGGATAAATATATTGACATTTTAAAAATCAAACAAACGATAGAACACATAATAAGAGCAGATTTTAATAAGCTAAACGAAGAAATTGAAGTAATTAATAATAAGTTATGCTCTATCATGTCTGGAAAGCATTGGAAATACAATAAGAAAATCGTCGCACAAGCCTACTCTTACGGAAAAGAAATGATGGCTTTGATCGAAGATTTACTTGCCAAATTTTGGCAAAATATTGATAAATTTGAAAGTACGCCCAACGTAAATTTAGATTTCTTATTTAAAGTCTCCCCTGAGGATATATCAAAAAAATCCGACAACATAGTATCGTATTGGGAAATGGTGAATGAACAGTTCCAACAAGTATTCGAACCATTAGAAAGATTAAAGGAAACATTTCAGGTTTCTAATTCAGCCGCATATATATTTCTTCAGATACGAAAATTGGTGCGTCCTGGCAAGACAGATTACAATACTTTGACCCAAATGATAAATAAAATTAACAGACTTCCATTAGACAAAAATTGGGAACCCGAGTGTCCATTAGGCAAAGAACTCATAAAGCTCCTGTTAATGACCAAACCTTTAAAGGAATCGCAACTAATAAACTTAAAAGATAAATTCTCCAGTACTTTTATAACTAAACTCAATGAAGGTGCATATGAATCAATTTTAGACTCATTGACAGATGAATTACCACCTCTAAGTGAAGAACTAATGGATTTGAATCATGAAAGCGATATAGTTGCCACCAGAACAAGTGAAATAGACATAGTAGACGGAGATGACACTATTACACCGGTAGAATCTAAGGACGTTCTACCATTATTTGATGGAAGCGGCAGCTCTCCAAATGCTGCTATCACCAGCTCAGATATAATTGAGCTTCTTTCTAGGCCTTCAGACTTCCCCAAACAAAAAATGTATGTCAACCAAATGGGAGATACGCTAACTAGATTAGCCAATGAAGATTTAACAGACAATAACTATAATAATGAAGAATTTTTATCTCTGTTGCGTTCAGATATGAGTGATGATAATCTCGTCGCATCTACAAGTAACCTGAGATTGCTAAAAGGTGACCAAGAGTTTGCAGACAGAAATTTGCAACAGTTTGAAGAATTTTTAATTCCCCTAAAAGGAACTCTTCCTGGACAAGACTTACCTTATAATGTTGTGGGCGATCTCGTCAGAGGTGTTACTATAAAACTCCTGGACAAATCCCAAACTAGAAGCGCATATCTTCTTGCAGTTGCAACGGTTGATAATTACTTCGCTAGTTGGTTAATGAAACTTCTGCATTTGGGTTTAAACTTTAAAGCGGCACCTTTTACACTACAGCAGGCCTTTATAGACATCAACGAGGAAATAGACCGCTACAAGGGACTAAGGAAAACAACTCTGGAACCGGAAGAGGCCATCTTAATGTATACAGCTCTTCTGTATCCAAATATCATGGCTCCAAATCCTCTCTATAAAGGTTTCTACACATTTTTTTCTAAATTTCTACCTAAACGCTATTCAACTGATTTGTTAGATAGTCTAGTTCAACTCTGTGATATAGACACAAGTGAAGATTACTCTAGGGATTTTAGGATATTTTGTAATGCACAAAACTTAAAGACAGCACATGCACAATTAATTGAGAAAACCGATGACTTTAAGTTATACCTGGACAAGCACTACTGTGACTACACGCTGGCAACACACTTGTGGAAAACCGTCTTGCAAAAAGGGAAACTACATGACATTTTGGAGGCAGCCATCAAAGGAGACCTTAGTGATGTGGAAACTTCCTCGATAAAATACATAGACGACGAGTCATTCAAAAAATTCATAGAAGAAAATGTAGACAAGTTTACCCAACAAGCCTTTAGGAATAACAACGGAGTTATCGTACAAGAAAACATCAACTCAATGTTAGCCTTGGCTTCCCAATGGGTGGATTATCACAGAGCTCTCAAAGGGGACTACCTTTGTAGCACAAAAGAGTTCTGGACAAACAGGTTGAAAGATATAATCGAAAAGTCCAACTTGCTTTTGCAAAATTTTCCCGAGCATATGAACTTCGCAGAGAAGCTGTTCCGCAAAGTATTATCTTCCATAGCATCCCAGGATTTCCTAGATTTTGTAACAGTGGGAAAAAACCAAATGGCTCCCACCAATGATAATCTGTCGGAATACAGGTGGCAAAATGATTTTTATGCCACTAACTACCTAGTAGATGTGCATTCTTATTCAGTGGTAATAAAAGACTATAGCCACAGCAACATTTTGGGAGTTTACATCCCTCCTTTGCCAAGTCTTCTTAACTCCTTTTTAATTCCTACTTACACTTTACAAGATGCTGCTGAGGGCTTTTTAGCTCATTTGAAAAGAGACAACAGAATAATCTTTCCTTCTTTTTTTCTGGAAGCCTACAGACCGGCTAGGAACTATATACCCAAAGGCCACAGTAATACCCTCCAAGAGTTTTTAGATAGTTCTGTTGACCTCTTACTTGATGAGATGGAGTCGACACTGAATGCTAACAAAGATCTTCTAGATTTATATTATTATTCTGGTTTTTTAAGCGAATACACAAACTCGGTTTTCTGTAGCTTCAACAAAATTCATCTCTCTATACTTGAAGCTTGTCGATCTAACAAAGATTATTCTATTCTCTCCAATCTAAGCATCATGGCTACAAGTATAATTCCTCATATTGATTCGGAAGTTTATTCTTTCAAGATCAATATTTTAGTCAATATTGTTAAACTTTACAATGATTCCATAAAATTAATCTCACCTGAAATGCGTGATAAAGTCGCCAGGATCACCGTGGAGGATAATTTTTCGGACATTCGAGCTTGTTTTGAAGAATTAAAAGACTTTTTAAGACAAAAGTCAAGAATACTGAATACGGAGGCAAGCATTTTTGAATTAAACTACGCTTCCGAATTTTACGCCTTTTTAAATGAATTTGATAAAAGCGGTGACCCTTTCCAGTATTATGGCCAAAAGCTTTTAGAGCAAAATTCTTCCATCGACAAGGATGGTAAGAAACTCTGGGAACAACTTAGCCAAATGAAAAGCCTGGAGGAAACAGACGAAAAAGGAGCAAGCTTACTTAGAAGATTTCTTTCCTGGCTAGGTTTTACTGTAGAGCGAAGTGCAAAATTCATCCCGATTTACAAAAACATAAATTCACCGCACTACCACATATACGACATAAACGCTTCTACCTCTCCATGCCTAAACATCTGGAAAGATACATATGAACGCCTTACTCTCATCATGTGCTGGGACGAAAAATTCTCTTCTAAGGACCTAACAAATATTCTAGACAGATACTTAATAGAAGACAAGCCAACAGTCATTTTGTCTTTCACCAAACTTTCCACTTCCGACAGAAAATTTCTATGGCAATGGGCTAGAAATTCTCAAAAAAACATCCTGGTGGTGGACACCAACCTTGTTGCCTTTTTAAGCTCCAAGCTTTTCAAGAAAAAAATACACCAGGTACTCTTTAAGAGCGGCTTCCACCTTGGAAATTTCAATCCATACATCTTTAGTGCCCTCAATAACCGTCCGCTATTTTATGGACGCATGGAGGTGTTAAAGAAGCTATCCACACAAAAGGGCCACAAACTGTTGCTTGGAGGACCCTTTCAAGGAAAGACTGCGATCCTAAAATACCTATTCCAGTCAATGAGTAGCAATCTGCCCAATGGAGAGTATGTCACCCTACTAAATGCCCAAGATTACAGAGATATAGTTGGCCTCGTCCGCGCCGGTATGGTTACCCTGAAATTAGCTGACAGTGATGATTCTGCCCAAAAAATTTTGGATAAGCTTGAACAGCTCCAAAGACTTAGTAATAATGACAAAATAATAAAACGTATAACCATATTAGCTGACAATAGTGATGAAATTTTTCGCGAATTAATGGCTAATCCAGAAAATAAAGAATTTTTGCTAAAAACAATGACCTTGAGCCCATTTTTTGAGATTATCTTTACAGGATATACTTTGGCCGGGAGACTAAACCGACATCCAGAAAGTCACCTATTTGACTTGGGACCTCCCATCATAATGGGACCCTTTCAGCCCCTCGAAGCTATGCTCCTTGTAATTGATCCCTTGAAATCCTTAGGTTTTGAATTCAAAGACGAAAAGCTAATCTACAAGTTATTATCCAACTCAAGCAACCAACCGCATCTGGTACAACTGATTTGCCGGGAGCTCATAAAAGAAATGAATAAAAATTTGGCCCCCGACAGCATTCCACCATTCATAATAACAGAAGAAATATTAACTAGGGTAATGGCTAAATCCAAAATCACAGGAGCTTTTAAAAATTCTTACCAAGTTATCTTAGGTCAAGATAGTTTCTATAGGCTCATTTACACTTTAATGAGCCTTGAAACTGCTTTGGCAAATCCCTTTGCTACACCCCATTTGCAACTTAGACAAGATGGATTAACTTATCTCTATCATTCTATTATCGCAGAATGTCCTGATAACTTTTCTGACTTTATGGACTATGAGCTAGAATATTACCTAAAGGATATGGAATCCTTCGGGCTAGTAAATGATTCGGGGTTTTATTTTAAGAATTCGCCCGCTGCAGCTAATATCTTATGGAATAACAATGATGAATTATTTCAGGCAGTAGATGACTTAAAAAAGCTCCCCATCATTCCACCTGATGGAAAAAATAACAAGCGACGACTGTATGTCTTACCGTCTAAAAATAATAATATTCCCATCCCCAGCCCTCTTACTATGTTACAAGAATACGGCCTTATACACAATACCTATGGTAACGGTGTTCGTATTATCTCCTGTGCCCAGGAGGAAGAGTTAACACTTCTTAAAGATGCTTTGTTTAATCTTGTCCAATCCACTTTTAATAATAAAATTATAACCATGCAGCTCACTTCTATTGACTCAGCTTTTCAAATTTTTGAATTATCCAGAACTTCCTCAAACGAACAAATTTTTCATATAATTGTTCATCCATTAGAACTAGAATATGAGCATTTATGCCCTTTACTGTTTAATCTATGCGGTTACGTAAATGGACACAATAATCAAGCTGGCCACTTCAAAAATATTTTATCAATTTTGATTACACCAGAGTTTAGCATAATCCCAAAAATCATCCAAGCATCACTGCAAATCATGCAAATCCAAGTCAAAAAATTCAATGAGAGTTCCCTTAAATTGTTAATCGATGACTATGAGCTAAAGGGTGTCGATGCCAAAGAAATCATGGAAAGCACTGGTGGATGGTATTTATCGGTAGTAAATAAACTAATGAAACTTTACGCCGAGCAACATGATATAGACTTAGCCTCTTCAGATATTCATGCTTCTACTACTGATGAAACCAATGATACTACTTCCATTATCCCCACGGACTTCCAATTTGATACAAAAATATGCCTTCCAGTCTTAAAACTTGTAGCCCTACACGGACCTGTTACCTCCCTAAAACTCCAGCAACTGTTTTATCACCGCTATGGTAAGGATTTTCCTCTCCCGTTTCCTGATAAGAATGACTTAAACACCCACCAATACAGAATTCAGCTTTCCAGATGGAAAATCAATCTAAATATTAGTGAGGGTAGAAATATTTACGTTGCATCAGCGGTTAAAACTTTATCAGATCTTCAACTAATTACACCTATAGATCCATTTGCCCAACCAAAAGCTTACGTCATTGATCCTTTTGTTGCCAAGGCAATCTCAGAACAATAACAAAAATCATCTAATATTTTAAATGTAATCCGCCAACTTTCATTCTAGATAAATAATTTTGTGACCAAAACCTACATTTAACCTTTGAGACTGCCAAAGTTTTTATCAAATCCTTAGCCAGCTTTTAATTTCTTGTAAAAAGCTACACAAATTACTAAAGGGGAACCTCAATGACCTTTGATAGCTTTAATATTCTCTTAAAGACCCAGCTGGCGAATACTACTAAAGTAGTGTAGTTGACCATTTTAATAGTTCCAATAAGGTAGTTGTCCATCTACCCTTAGTCACTTAAGGGAGAGGTTTATTTAAATTCAATAAATGAAACCCTTCTAAACTCTGGTATATCCAAGATAAATATTACCAATGCTGCTTCCTATAATGGATTGCCCTGTTTAGTTGTCCTCATGGCTCTCAACTTAAGATCAGCAGAGCTTTTTTGCAAAAGAAGCTTTGCCGACTATTTCAAATTTGGCTTAGATGATGCTCCCCAGATTAGTGCAATCGGCAACCTGGATAGGTTTGGCGGAATCACACCCTGGATATCTATGCGGAACTCTTAGAGCCTATAGCGTCTTAAGGGCTCATTCTTTTCCCAAGGACCAAAAAGGGCCTAGGGTATCTGGTGATACTTTCGCCACCCTTTCCAGCTTTTTTCAACATGGATGGCTTAGTGACCCTCAACTGGTGGGCCGTCTTCACCACAACGATCATCAGACTCTTTTTGCCAAGGCCAAGATTTTGGAGCTAGCTAGGGTTAAACAACCCTTCAAATTTCAAAAAAACGTTTGGCTCTTTTCTTCTAAAGAGCCCAGGGTTTCTAGTCAAAATTTGATTTTTTGCCTATGAAATTACTTTTATGTCTCAATCACCCAAACTAGCGTCTAATTCTTCTTTTTTTCCATAAGGAATTTTAGTAAAAATTTTCCTTCTAGTCATTGACTTATTGTGGCTCGCCTTATAAAGATAGTGTTTCCTTAATAAAAATATTTTTTAAGTAAAAAAGATGAGCCCTTGACAAGACGCCCAAAAGGGGTATAGTCAAATACCCAGCATGTTTAAAGTTAATTGTTTTTGAGCTCAAATAAAAATAGACTCACGGGTTAAATTATCTTCCATATCATTAAAAAGGAGTTTACCTTGAAAAATCTATCTCTACTCTTAGTTATTATTTCACTATTGTTTCTTTTCTGTATTGGATGCGTGACAGTAACATCATCTGGGGGATATGCTGAGCCTAGCCAATGGAACTGGAAATCGCATCTACAATCCAGTATTTCCGAAAATGGACCAGCTATAGGAATTCACAATTTGCAATCCCTTGAAATAACTAGTGAGCCTGCACCTTGCCAGCCTAATATATTTACCCGGGAAGGATATACTCCACCAGCTGGCAATTGGTGCGGTAACGCAATTGTCACATCAAGAGATGAAGCGGGAAAATCTAAGTCAACGGAAATACAATACGTTGTTGGTTCCGATAAAACAGTAAGCTTTTTTGTTAAACTTTAAGGGCAGCAGTAAAAATTTCCCTTTTTTCGTTTTTTTTGGCTTCTTTAGAGCCTTTTTTCCCCTAATCCCCAGAAAGACTGGCCGTCTTTGTTTAGCTATTTGGCCTTGGCGGTTTTAATTAAGGCGAAAGGGGCCTTCTATTTCGCTTTCTGATCCCGGCAGTGGAGGCGCGCCGGAGGCGGGCCTTTTCACAATTTCCCTTCCTAGCCCTGGTTTACTTCCAGGGCAGCCATGAGTAGGGTAGTGTAGATGCCACCTATGCACTTGCTCTTGACCCCTTTCCAGGCGGGCTTTTCCTTGATGGTCTTGCGGAAATCCCCTAAGGACAGGAGTTTGGTGTTTCCGTAGTTTCCAGGCTCGGAGATCCAGATCTCGTCCGGGCGCAATACCTTTTTGTCCAAAAGGAGGGCATTGCCTGTGGTGGTGATTATCTGGGAGCGGGTTTGCTGGGAGCAGCGCTCCAGGTATTCCGCTATTATCTCCCTAGCCTGGATGAGGTCAAAGGAGTGCTCTAAAAAGTTAAGGACATAGAGCTTGGGGGTCGCGCTGGCCTGGATATCGGCCAGGCACAGTTGGGTCACAAAACCGTGCTTTTCTTTCTCTGTGGAAAAGGGCCTGGGCAACTGGATGTACTCGCCGATACCGTTCCTTTCGAAAGGAAAAATCTGTACGAGCTTTTGCTCGTTAAAGGTTTTGTATCTGTAATACACGCCCACCTGGTGGTTCTTTTTGTCCACGTGGATCAAAAAGTCCCCCAGCTCATTTAGCTTGCCTTCCTTTAGCAGGGTGTGGATATGCTCTCCTTTGGGTACCAGGACGCCGTCCAAATGGCTACCTATATTCAAGCGGTCCATGCGCTCTATAAAGTCGTCAATTAAGAGGCACTCCCTTACGGTCTCATCGGAGCTAATGGGCGGGTGCACGTAGGTACCAGGACCCACCACGTGGAGGGTCTCGTCGAACCACTGGTAGACATCCTCGTAGATCTTGAACTTGTGCCTTACCGAGTGGGGCAGAAAGAGCTGGGTCTTGGGCATGTTTTTAAACAGATCTTTTAGGGCATCGGAGGTCTCATTGTTCCTGTGGAACTTTATCTTTTTCTTCCTCCTTTCAAAGAGTATACTCTTGGAGCTCTTGGTGATCTTCACCAGTCTTTCGTTTACGATTATGTCCTTTAAAGCCATGAAGCTGTAGCGGTACACCGAATCATTGGAGAGGATCTCCACTCCCATTTTGACCGGGAGGTTGCCAGATTCGGAATAGTTTTGGAAGGTGTAGAGATTTAAGGAGTTGACATAGTTGGGGGTCTCTTTCACCAATTGCCTGAAAAAGCGTAGGGCTTTGCAAAAACTTTCATGGCCTGTAGGTTCACCTCCGAAGATACCTACGATGGGAAGGACCCTTTTCTTGTAGTGGGAATGGTATTGGACCCTTTGGGTAAACTTGCGCCCACTATTGGCGTTCATGGAAAAGATGGTCTTATCCCTGAAGGATAGAAAATTTTCAATTGTCATTTTTAAGAGCATGGTCAATAATCCCTTTGGGCTTGACCCATATATCTACATCTTTTTTGGAGGTTTTTTAGTTTGGTAGTTAAAACCCTAGTATGGAGTGCTAGGGGAGAAAACAACAAAAACTAGAAAAAAATAGGTGTTTTAAAGATTTTAGTGATTTTGTAAGATGAGCTAGAAAAAAATTTAGTTATTGTAGCCAGCTAGGTTTTCGAGAGCGGCTTTTTTGCCTCTCTTGGTGATTTAAGACAGAGGCCTTAAGGTTTGATGAGATAGCTTGGGGATAAAGCGGATTAAAGTGAAATAGGTTTTTGGTCCCACGAGGCGGGGCAATTTTAGAGCACTTGGAAATCAAGGGCTAAAAAGACTACGAGGCGCAATAGGGTAAAGACATATTTTAATATAGTACTTTGTTTTGAGAAAATCAATTATAAGTTTTTTTTGTGGTTTGACCCAATTTTTGGCCCTGCTAAGCTTCTCTTCCGGTTCCCCCCAATTGGGAAAAGCTAGGCTACATAAGGCTTTTATGGCCAATTTGCAGGCTTTCGGGACCCCTAAACTGAACTAACGAACTTTTGTTTTTTTTAAATTTCCCCCTATTTTCAAGGCAGAATAATTGAAAAAAAATCTAGAAAATTGCAATTTTATAATTTTTTCCCATCTATTTTTTTTCTTAAAATGAAATAAACTCGAAAAAAATTAATTTTTCCTATTTTTGTTTAAATTTTTCCACAATTAATTTTGAGAAAATTTTTATAGCCCAGCTCAAAAAATGATTTATCCCTCTTGTCTGTGGTCTCCAGCAATGAGAAAAAGAAAAAAAAGTTATTTATTGCAGTTTTGCAATATTTTTCTCAGAATTGTTCACTCAAAAAATAGGAAAAATTACTAAAAATGAACAATATTGTTATTTTTTTCTTTTCTTATTTTATTTTTACTAGATTTTACAGCAACTTAAACTTGAGACCTCAAAAGACCACAAAAATTGCATAATTGCAATTTTTTATTTCTCTCTATTGGCCGCCCCCCATATTTTTTTGGAGTATACCCCGAGGGCAGGCCTCTGTGCATTCCCAATGGCACTTTCCCCTTTTGCCGACGCATTGCTCCTGGTCCACTACAGCCAAGGCGGAAAGGGTAGGGCGGCTAATAGCGCCAAAGGGGCACCCCTTGCGGCACAGGCCGCAACCCAGGCAGCCGGCTTGGCAGATGGCATCCATCTCCTTCATGCGGGCTGTCCCCTTGCAGGGGATAAAGACCTGGAAGTCCTTGGGCACCAGGCTCCAGAGGCCCTTGGGACAAGAGCGTACGCAGAGCCCGCAGAGCCGGCACTTTTCCCCTTGGGCAACTGGTAGCCTTTCCTCATTAAAACTAATGGCCCCGGCTGGGCATAAATTTACACAATCACCCATTCCTAGGCAGGCGGCCTGGCAGGTGTAGGGTCCGCCGCCCAGCTTATTTAAAAGGGCGCAGCTCAAAGATTCGTAGGGCACAAGCCCCCCGCTGGTTAAGAGTTTTGGATAGCTAAGGGTCCTCTTGCAGGATAGAAGTGGGATAAGGGCACCGTGCTTGGGCTCGGCTAAATTTGGTTTTGGCAGCCTTTCCGCCCTATAGCTTAGCTGGCGGACAGTGGTGTTTAGGGCACATAAGAGAAGCTGGCAGAGTAAAAATAGGGCCCTTGCCATCTCTTTACCTAGGCTGGGGGCCAGGAGCTCCAATAAACCAGAGAGAAAAAGGACGCTGGCGTAGAGGTATTTAAGTCTGGAGCGCCAGAGCTCTGGTAGGGTGAAGAGGGCGGCGGCTAACCACAAGAGATAGAGGCTTCCATCAAAATACTCTGCCAAATGCCCGGAGAACGCCCAGGCAGCCAGGATTAGTACAAAGGGCAGACGGGGGATCTCATGAAAGATTAAGGCAGCAAGGCACAGTGGGAGCATGAGGAAAAAGGGGTAAAGCTCTTTTAATACTTGCGGAAGCTCATAACTTGCCTCCAAGGGGAGAAGGGCCGGGGGGCTAAAAAAGCCCAGGCTCACAGAGGCCAAAATTAGACTAGGCACATAGAGGGCTTTGAGGTACCTGGGAAACATGGCGGCCAGTGCCCCGCCCAGGGCGGTGGCTGCCCCGCAAGAAAGGGATACTGTAAGGCTGGGATAATAGGAGGGCAGTGTTGGCAAAAGGCAGTCGGCAACTAGAGCCCCACAGAGAGCCCCCAGCTCCGCTAAGGGGGCCTTTATTTTTCTGGGTAAAAATAGAAAAGGAATTAGTGCGGAAAGGGGCAATGGGGCCAGGACCCAGAGGCTTAAAGCGCCCACTTTTTGAAAGTAAAAGATTAATGGAAGGGTTAGGGCGGCAATTATTAGGTAATAGACAGAGAGTACCAAAGGCCTCCCTGCCTTGTAGGGACCAGGTGCCAAGGGGGGCATCTGCCCCTTTTCTACTTCTATATGGGGGGATAGTTCATTCATTGGACCCAGAACCAGACCTTAGGGAAGAAAGGGGTAGATGGCTGGGGCAGGCTAGGGCGCAGAGCCCGCAGGCCGGGCAGGATGCCAGAAGGGGGTTAGCCTTTAAGATATCTTGCCACAAGTGCATGGGGGCGGCACCTATTTTGTCCACCGGAAGGCCCAAAGGGCAGCTTGAGCGGCATCTGGCGCAATAGATGCAGCTTCCTATGCCAATCTCCGATGAGTTAATTAAAAAGATAGCCTCTACTTCCCCTGCTAGGCCCCGCTCCAGCTGGGCTGTAACTACCCCTCTCATGGGGCCTCCCAGAAGGGCCCTAGATTTTTCCCTGGCTTCTAAGTTTACCAGGGAAAAGAGTTTTTTAGGTGATAGCCCAGAGGGTACTTGGGCCCTTAGCCTACCTATGGTCATGGGATAGGCCACAGGGGTCTTGCCGCTGCGCATAGCCTGGCCCAAAAGGTGTAATTTCCTGGAGGAGATGAGTCCCTTGGCCAAGGGGTCGTAGCTTTTAATGAGGCTCTTTTTTAAAAATGCTGGCAGGGTCTTGGGGTATTTGAGGCGCAGGTGCAAGGGGGCACAATCGCAGGAGCTAAGGGGCCTCACCCCGTGGGGGAGGGCCAAGAGGATAGGTTTTCCCGGAAAGAGGCGGGTTACCAATTGGAGTCCCGCCTCCAAGGTGGACCTTTGGTCCTCCCAGAGGACAGGGGCTAGATTTAAGCCTGGTTCAGGGTCAAAACCAGAGATAATAACGGGATCCCCCGGAGAGGGGGGGAGGATTGGGGCTATGCCTATCTTTTTTAAGGATGCCTGGGCCTCCACAGGCCCCAAGTTCCTAAAGCTTATCGGGGCTATTGGACTTGCCCCGCAGTTAAGCTCCACTTCCAGGGTGAGCCAGTCCCTATTGAGGCCGGTTATGAGCCCAGGTAGACAGGCGGCCATGTCAGGTGCCCTAGGGTTAGGTGCCTTGGCTATGGACTGACCCTGGGCAATCAATTGGCCCTTTTTAATACCCCTATTGAGGGTGAGGCCCTTGATGGGGAGCTCCAAATCTTTGGGGTTTGGAAAGGCTTTGAGGACTAAAGGGGCTTGGATGGGAAGACCTCTTAAATCTTAAATGGGGTTTAAAAATACGAATTTAGGCTTTTGTTAGGCCTCCGAGGGGGTAGGGCTTTTAGGAGGGGGAAGGGAGCCTTTGTCCGTCTTAAATAAGTAGAGGTAGGTGACAAAGAGTATGACAAAAAAGATCACAGCCATGATGAAACATACCCTGTAGGTGTGGAAGCTCCTGGCCATAAAGCCCATGAAGACCGCCCCTACGCCTGTACCTAGGTCAAAGGCTACAAAAAAATAGGCCGAGGAGATGGTGCGCTTTTCCATAGGCACTGCAGTTAAGGCCAAGGTCTGCATGGAGGGAAACATGGCCCCTGCCCCTAAGCCATAGAAAACTGCGGCTGTGAACATAATGGGAGCGGAAGGCTTACTTATGATAGCAATAACCGCGATTACCGAACACAGGAGGGCCGGGGGTATGACGTACTTGTGGCCATATTGGTCATAGATCCTGCCAGCCCACAGGCGCGAGGCTATGGTACCCACTGTGGAGACCATGAAAAACACCGCTGCACTGGGAAGGTGCTCCTGGGAGGCATAGATAGCCAGGTAGGCTATTATTGCTGAGACCCCGCAGCCGTAGATGAGCATCAAGATGGCTGGGGGTATGGCCCTTTTTTCCAAATGAAAGCGCCTTTCCTCATCTAGACCGGCTTGTTCCTGGAGTGGTAGGACTATCTTGGGAAGTAAGAGTGAGACTAGGGTGGCGGCCAGGTAAGAGAGGGATACGGCTATGAACATTACCTTAAAGCCCAGGGTTTCTGCCAGGAAGATCCCAGCATAAGGGCCTAGAGCCAGGGATACTGTAGCCCCCAAGCCTAGGTAGCCCATGCCCTCAGCTAGCCTAGAAATGGGCATGGATTGGGCGGCCAAGGAAACAAGTAGGGTGGAGGTAAGGCCAAAGCCAGCCCCTTGCATGAGCCTAGCAGCTAAATAGGAGGGTATGTTCTCGTAGAGAAAGTAGAAAAGGGTTCCTATGGCGCAGATGAAAAGTCCGGCTCTGGCCACCCACAGGGCCCCAAAGCGTTGGCTCATGGGACTGGCTAAGAGCCTAGCAGCTATGGCTGAGATGGTAAAGGAGCCGAAGATTATCCCTATCTCGTGCTCTGAGCAGCCGTTTCCTGCTAGATATAGTGATAGGGTGGGTAAAAGCATATTGAAACCCATGAAAATACATAGGTTTATGAAAAGAAAGGTGACAAAGGCACCTGTCCAAAGAGTGGGTTTCTCGTTGGATATATTTTCTAAGACAGGTTCGTTCATGAGTCTCCAAATGGCAAGAGCTGTAAAGCTCTGGGCTTATCGCGGCAATTGTACCACAACAAAAGATGCGGCGCTCTATTTGGAAAAAGTTGGAATTAGTCATAGGTCAAGATAGCCCTTTTAAAATTTAAAGCCTGGCCTATAGCGGCTTATCTTATCTTGATAGTACAAAACCTAGAGGCGCCATTGGCCTATTAAATTTCAGGTTTCCATTTCAATATGTTAGAATTAATAAAAATCTTGCCTTGATGTGCGGGCCCAAAGTCAATTTGGGCCCGCATTAAAGTTAGCCTGATAAAAAGAGTGAGGGTAGTGATGTCCAGCGATCTCTTAGAAGAGTTTATCTTTGATTCCAGGGAGCATCTGTCAAATGCCTCCAGCCAGCTTTTGGCCCTAGAGAAGAATCCAGGATCTTTAGAGAGCCTCAACTCATTGATGGGAACCCTCCATACCATTAAAGGCAATAGCGGTTTTGTCAACCAGAGGCACCTCTATGAGCTCCTCCACGCAGCTGAGAGCTTATTACAAACTGTGCGGGATACTGCAGATCGCAAGTGTCCACCCAATGTGGTAGAAGCCCTCTTCCAGGTCTTAGACACGGCAGAGGCCATCATGGGCCGCCTGGAAAATGACGAAGATGACGATGTGGACTGGCTACCCAACCTCCTGGACGCCCTAAACGAGGCCCAGGCCTCTTTAGAATGGGGAGTTGGCCAAGAAGCTGCCGTCCATCCCGGGGACTCTTACCTCCAAGGGGAGGCCGCTACGAATCCCACGGCCCTCCCCACCACCCAAGCCCCTAGTGCTCCCTTGGCCCCTTCCACTACCGCTGCTCCCTTAGCCCTTCCCACCCCCCCAGCTGCTACGGGTCAAACAGCTCTTCCCACTCCTCCAACTCCTCCAATGGATCCCCCAAAAGAATCCCAGTACCAAAGCTTCGATCCCAGCTCTGCTGTGCAAAAGATAGTCTTGGAAAACGGGGAGCTTTTGGACAAGGGGGAGAACTATTTGGAAGAGTCCCAAAAGTTAGCCGGCCACAATCCTTTGGGATTAATCCTAGACATGCGCCACATGACCAGCTTTACAACCCCAGAGGTGCGGCTTTTGGAAAGGCTTTATAATTTTTGGGGCCAGAAGCTAAAGATCCTATTATCCACTGACGAGCAGAGCGATTTTTACCTGATGTTTGCCGTTTTGGACATGCAAAAGCCCTACTCCTTTTTTCCTGAAGAAAGTGAGGCTCTAGAAGCCTTAAAGGCCGGAAATTAGCTGGAGGGCAGAGCAAAATTTCAACTACATAAGGGGGAAAGAAAAATTATTTAAGCTAAATATTGTGGAAATCTGTTAACTTAAGGTTTAATTTTTTTTTAGAGCTATGTTCTACCCCATTGGCCCTCTCCAGACCTTTTTGGGACTCTATTTATTTACTCATCTATAGAATTTAATCGTCTAAGCCAAGAGGTCAGTTGTCATATTATGGTTTTAAGAAAATCGCTTCCCAAGATAGCTGTGGCAGGGACAGGCTACTGGGGAAAAAACTTGGTGCGGAATTTCTATAACATCGGCTGCCTCAAGGTGGTGGCGGACTCCAACCCGGATACCCTAAGGTCCATCCTAGAGGAGTATCCAGGGGTAATAGGGGTCTCCAGTTTAGAAGAGATCTTAAAAGACCCGGAGGTAAAGGGCGTGGCCTTGGCAACACCTGCCTTACAGCACGCTCAAGGCGCCTTAGAGGTCTTAGGAGCTGGCAAGGACCTCTTGGTGGAAAAACCCCTGGCCCTTTCCATGGAAGATGGCAGAAAGGTGGTCTCTTTAGCTCGCTCAAAGGGCCTTATCCTCATGGTGGATCACCTGTTAAACCGCCATCCGGCTATAACTAAGCTAACTGAGCTCATACGCGCCGGGGAATTTGGGCGCCTGTGCCATATCAGGTCAACTAGGCTAAACTTAGGGAAATTGCGGGTGGAGGAGGACGCCCTCTGGTCCTTGGCTCCCCACTCCATTAGCCTAATTATGAATCTTTTGGGGGCCATGCCCCTCAAGGTATTGGCCTCTGGAGGGGCCTGGCTCACGGAAGGCATAGCGGATATGGCCCAATGCGATCTCATCTTTCCCGCCGGGGTCACTGCACATATCTCCGTTTCCTGGTTAAATCCCTTTAAAGAAGTGCGCTTGGTGGTGGTGGGTTTGGACAAGATGGCGGTCTTTGACGACCTTGCCCCCTGGGAGGACAAGTTGGTCCTCTATCCCCACCGCATAGAGTGGAAGGGCCTAGTTCCCAATGCGAAAGTTTCCGAGCCCATCAAGGTGCCCCTTACCCCGGTCGAGCCTTTAAGGGAAGAGTGCCAAGCCTTTTTAAAGGCCATAAGCACTAGGGAAAGACCGCCGGATAGCCACGGGGAGGAAGCCCTCTCTGTGCTTTCAGTCCTGGATGCCCTGGAAAGGGCCTATAAGGAGGCCCGTCCCCAGGTACCTGAGCCCATAGAAACAGGGCACAGCTCCTCTATCCACCCCACGGCCATAGTGGATAGCGGGGCCATATTGGGTCCCGGCTGCCGCATCTGGCATTTCACGCATATCCTGGAGGGTTCGGTTTTGGGAAGCGGCTGCAATGTTGGCCAAAACGTGGTAATAGGACCCAGGGTCAAGATAGGAAATAACTGCAAGATCCAAAACAATGTCTCTGTCTACGAGGGCGTGGAACTGGAAGACGAGGTCTTCTGCGGCCCCAGCATGGTCTTTACCAATGTCATAAATCCCAGGGCTTTTATCCGCCGCATGCAGGAGATGCTGCCCACCAAGGTGTGCCGGGGCGCATCCATTGGCGCCAATGCCACCATAGTCTGCGGGCACACCTTGGGAGAGTATTCCTTTATTGCCGCAGGTGCTACTGTCACCTCCGACGTCCCAGCCTATGCCCTCATGAAAGGAACTCCGGCCCGCCGCAGCGCCTGGATGTGCCGCTGTGGCACTAAGCTCCCTTTAGATCTTAAATGCCCCTCCTGCGGCCAAAAATACCTGGAAAGCAAAGGGAAGCTTAGCCCTTCTGAGTAATCTTAAACTCAAGCTAATAGGCTATTAATCAACTAATCAACTTTTCTACTTATTATAGTTTTCTGCTTTTCTACTTTTCTACTTTTCTACTTTTTTACTTTTCTACTTTTCTGCTTTTCTACTTATTATAGTTTTCTACTTTTCTACTTATTATAGTTATCTGCTTTTCTACTTATTATAGTTATCTGCTTTTCTACTTTTCTAGTTATCTACTAATATAGTTCTTTTGGGGCTTTTCTTTCCCTTGCCTTTTTTAGACCAATTTCATTTTTTATCATCACCTTGCATAAGAAAGGCCCAAAAGTTCATTTTTAAATCGCCATCTCGCGCAAGTTTATGAGGATTTATGGCAAGTTCTCTAGCTTTTATCGATCTGAAAAAACAATACAATGAAATTAAAGACGATTTGGCGCAAAGGCTCCACAAGGTCATAGACAGCTGCGCCTTTATCCAGGGCCCTTATGTAGCCGAGTTGGAAGAGGCCTTGGCCAATTACGTAGGGGTGCCCCATGCAATAACTTGTGCCAATGGTACCGACGCCTTGACCCTTCCTCTTTTGGCCTTGGAGCTTAAACCCCTAGATGCGGTCTTTTGTCCCACCTTTACCTTTATTGCCACAGCCGAGGTTATCTCTTTGAGGGGGGCAGCCCCGGTGTTTGTGGACGTGGATCCGGTGACCTTTAATATGTGCCCAAAAGACCTGGAGCAAAAGATTGTTCTCTTAAGGGAAAGCGGGCAATACATACCTAAGGGTATCATTTGTGTGGATCTCTTCGGGCTACCGGCGGACTACCCTGCCATAGAGGCCATAGCCAAAAAATACAATCTCTTTATCCTGGAAGACGCTGCCCAGGGCTTTGGGAGTAGGATAGGGGAAAAAATCGCCGGAAGCTTTGGCCAGGTGGCGGGGACAAGTTTTTTCCCTGCCAAACCCTTGGGCTGTTACGGGGACGGGGGAGCCGTCTTCACCTCAGATGGCGAGTTGGCAAAAGTTTTAAGGAGCCTCAAAAGTCATGGGCAGGGAAAGGACAAGTATGAGCACCAAAGGGTGGGCATGAACTCCAGGTTGGATACCCTCCAGGCAGGGGTGCTTTTAGCCAAGCTCAAGGTATTTCCCCAGGAATTACAGTTGCGGCAAAAGGCCGCTTCCCTTTACAACGAAAGACTGGCGGATATTGTGGAGGTTCCTTCAATTCCCCCGGGCTACCTAAGCGCCTATGCCCAGTACACGGTAAAGCTTAAAAGGGGGCAAAGGGATAGGGTCCAGGCGCAATTAAAGGACCAAGGTATTCCCACCATGGTGTATTATCCCAAACCCCTCCACAAGCAGCCGGCCTATGCCTACGGAGCTGCTAGGGTGGGCGAGTGCCCTATAGCTGAGAATTTATCTGAAGTAGTGCTTTCCCTTCCTATGCATCCCTACCTGGAGGAAAGCGACATAGATAGGGTAACGGACGCTTTGAAGGCGGCAATCAAAGGATAAAGATTATGGACTATGAAAAGATCTTTTTGGAAAAGGTATCTGAGAAAAAGACCATTGTCGCCATAGTGGGCCTGGGCTACGTGGGTCTTCCCCTGGCCCTTTCCTTTGCCGAGGCCGGCTACCAGGTCATAGGTATGGACGTGGACGGGGAGAAGGTCAAAAAGATCGGAAGGAGGGAGAGCTACATTGGCCATATCTCAAAAGACAGGCTGAAAAATTCGGCTGCGCTCTTTTCCGCCACCACGGATTTTCAACTGGCCAGGGAAGCAGATGCCATCATAATCTGCGTACCAACGCCTCTTACCCGCCACCAGGAACCGGATTTAAGCTTTGTGGAAGGGACAGTAGAGTCACTTTTGCCCCACTTTAAAGAGGGGCAGCTCTTGTCCTTGGAGAGCACCACCTATCCCGGTACCACCTCGGAGGTTCTAAAGCCCCCCTTGGAGGCCAAAGGCTTTAACATAGGCCGCAACTTTTTTCTCGTCTACAGCCCTGAAAGGGAGGATCCCGCTAACCCAGATTTTAAGACTCAGACCATCCCAAAGGTCCTGGGGGGCGTAACTCCATCTTGCACCCGGGTGGGTCTGGCCCTTTACAGCCAGGTGGTAGCCAAGATGGTGCCCGTCTCTTCACCTGAAGCAGCTGAGCTCACCAAACTTTTGGAGAACATCTACCGGGCTGTCAATATTGGGCTTGTAAATGAGCTCAAATTAGTAGCTGACAGCATGAACCTGGACATCCACGAGGTCATCAATGCAGCTGCCACTAAACCCTTTGGCTTTACGCCCTTTTATCCGGGCCCTGGCATAGGGGGCCACTGCATCCCCATAGATCCCTTCTACCTCACCTGGAAGGCCAGGGCCTTTGGGATCCACACCCGTTTTATCGAGCTGGCCGGAGAGATAAATTCTTCCATGCCCCGCTATGTGGTGGATAAGCTCATCAAAGCCTTAAACGAGAGGGGACTCCCTTTAAAGGGCTCTAAGGTGCTCCTCTTGGGGATGGCCTATAAAAAGAATGTGGAGGATATGCGCGAGTCTCCTTCCCTGGAGGTCCTAAGGCTCCTCTTGGAAGCCGAGGCAAAGGTAGATTACTCCGACCCCCATGTCCCTGAATTGCCGCCCACCCGCAGAGCCACCTACAATCTCAAATCCATCCCCTTGACGCAGGACAATATCGCCTCTTACGACGCCGTGGTGATGCTCACCAACCACAAGTCCTTTGACCACGACCTCATAGGCAAAAACTCCAAGCTCTTGATAGACACCAGGGGCGCCTTTCCCCTAGGCCCAACGGTGGTGAAAGCATAAATTGGAGATAGGTTAATAGGACGGGGTAATCTTTTAAACCCCAATACCTTAATTTAAAGAGCCTTCCAAAAATTGTCCCAAAAGAAGAAAGGGCCGCAGATGGAAGTATTTAAATATCTGTTGACAAATCAAAAAGCTACAAATACAATAAGAAAATTCCAAGACTTTTTTATCATTTGAATTATCTTCGATATTTTCTTTGGCCCTCCATGCATCCTTTGATTTTAACGATGTAATATGCTTGAAACCATTTTAGGATAAAAAAGAGCTTCAATAAGATTTTTCTGATGTAATAAAGCCTACTTAATGGAAAGTACTAAGCATTGTCGTAGCAGAAAAAAAGGTTAGAAAACGGGCAATTTTGAAATACTTAAAACTTTAGCATGAAGCAGCTAGAAATGGAGCTAGCCCTTACTAGTAAGCTCTATTGAATTTGGAAAGGCATCTATAAATATTTTGTAAACTATAGCTATCAGATACCCTAAGGCTCACGCATTAAAAACCAGGGCATCTATATTTTTATTTAAAGTAGAAAACCATTTTTAAAGCCTTGCATGCGATGTCTAGTACGCAGAATTTAAAATGTTGCATGTGATAAGATAAATGCCTATTATCGAATGTTTTATCTAAATTTACCTATGATTTTTGTAAGTTTTAATAGTAGCCGGTGGCTTAAATTAATATAAGACGCGAGGCGGATAGCTCGGAAATAAAAAAAGGGGCCATGGGTAATTAGCCTAATTTTGTCCCCAGCACAGAAATTGGGAGCATCCAAAACCTTAGCATCACAGGAGAATCCCTATGTCCACAAGCGATTTCACTAAAAAGGATACGGCCTCGGTAAATACCTTAAGGCTCCTTGCCGTCGATATGGTGGAAAAGGCCAAGAGCGGTCACCCGGGCCTTCCCTTGGGGGCTGCGCCCTTGCTTTACGTCCTGTGGACAAGGTTTTTAGTCTCTGTCCCCGGGGAACCCCATTGGCCCAATAGGGATAGATTTATCCTGTCCCCGGGACACGGGTCAGCGCTTTTATATGCCCTTTTGCACCTTTCCGGCAGCGACCTTACTATGGACGATTTAAAGGACTTTCGCCAGGCCCACAGCCGCACTCCGGGCCATCCGGAATACGGCGTAACCCCAGGGGTGGAGGCCACTACCGGCCCCTTGGGCCAGGGCTTTGCCATGGCGGTGGGCATGGCCATGGCGGAAAGGGCCCTGGCTGCCACCTATAACAAGCCAGGCTACGACCTCTTTGACCACTATACCTATGCCCTGGTCTCCGATGGGGATCTGATGGAAGGCGTTGCCTCTGAGGCTGCGTCTCTGGCAGGTACACTAGGGCTTTCCAAGCTCATCTTTCTCTACGACGACAACCACATGACCATAGAGGGCACAACGGATCTGACCTTTACCGAAGACGTAAAGGCGCGCTTTTTAGCCTACGGTTGGCAGGTGATAGTGGTCTCCAATGGGGAGGAGCTTCCGGCTTTGGAGTTGGCGCTCTCCAATGCCAAGGCGGATAGGGAAAGGCCCAGTCTTATTATGTGCCGCACTAAATTGGGAGCAGGATCTCCAAAGGCAGACAGGCCCGAAGCCCACGGAGAGCCTTTGGGTCCGGAAAACCTGGCCAAAACCCGCGAGTTTTATGGCTACGGGGATAAAGAGCCCTTTTTCGTAGACGAAAGGGTCTACAAAAACTTCCGGGATAGGGCCTCTAAAAACCAGGAAGCCCTGGACAATTGGTACAAGCTTTTGGAGGATTACGGAAAGGAGTACCCCGAGCTGAAAGCCGAGCTCTTGCGCCGCTTAGAGGGACTTTTGCCCACTGATTTGGATGTTAAGCTAGATATTGAATTTCCGCCGGACAAACCAATAGCTACTAGGGCTGCCTCGGGAATTGTAGTAAACGCTTTGGCCGGACTTGTTCCCGAGCTGATTGGGGGCAGCGCGGATTTGGCGCCCTCCAATAAGACTACCTTAAACGGTTTGGGGTCCTTTCTGTCCTTAAACCCCAATGGTCGCAACATCCACTATGGGGTTAGGGAATCCGCCATGGGTGCCATCATGAATGGGCTGGCCCTCCACGGAGGCTTCATACCCTACGGCGGGACCTTTCTGGTGTTCTCCGACTACTTAAGACCGGCCCTCCGCTTGTCTGCCCTAATGGGTCAAAGGGTCATCTATGTCTTAAGCCACGACAGTGTTGGCGTAGGTGAAGACGGCCCCACCCACCAGCCCGTGGAACATATTGCGGCTCTGCGCGCCATGCCGCGGCTCTTGGTCCTTAGGCCGGCCGATGCCTATGAGACTTTAGTCCTATGGCTTGTAGCCTTGGAGAGAAAGGGGCCTTCCGCCCTCATCCTCTCCCGCCAGAACCTTAAAGTTTTAAATCCCAAAGATTATCCTTCAGTCCTAGAGGGTCCCAAGAAAGGAGGCTATATCTTAAAAGACGCCCCCAATGGACAGCCCTCTGCCATAGTCATAGCCTCAGGTTCAGAGGTCTCCTTGGCCCTTTGTGCCCTGGACTTGAACCCCAGCCGCACGGACGTGCGGCTGGTATCCATGCCTTCTTTCGAGCTCTTTTCCGAACAGAGCCCGGAGTACCGTGAGTCCGTACTTCCTGAGGCAGTTCAAAAGCGCTTGGTGGTGGAGGCGGGAGTTTCCTTGGGCTGGGAAAGGTATGCCGGGGATAAAGGGACGATACTCTCCAACGAGGATTTTGGTTTTTCGGCGCCAGCTGATGTCATCTTTAAGGAGCTGGGTTTCACAAAAGAAAATGTAGCCAAGCTCATTGAGGAGATAATTTCTTAAGGGCATGTTTTTTTACAAGCTTACCCTTAAGGTCAATTATTTATGTCCACCATAGCTAAGAAAAACATAGGTAGTAGCTCAAAAGTGGGTAAAAGCCCTAAGGGTTCTGGTGGCCAGGTAAATAAGCGTCAAGTAGAAGCTAAAAGCCAAAAGGGCAAGATTTCTCAAGTAGGGGCTACAGAGAAGGCATTGGCTAAAAAAGTCTTAAAGGCCTTTGACGAGCTTTATCCCCAGGCAGCCTGCAGTTTGGATGAAAGGGACCCCTACGGCCTTTTGGTTTCCACTATCTTGTCAGCCCAGTGCACAGATGCCAGGGTCAATAAGGTTGCCCCGGTACTTATGCAAAAATACCCCACCCCAGAAAAGATGGGCGGGGCACCTGTGGAGAAGATAGAGCAGATTATAAAAAGTTGCGGGTTTTTCCGCATGAAGGCTAATAACATCAAGAACTGCTCCAGGGCCTTGGTGGAACGCTTTGGAGGAAAGGTGCCCAATCAGATAGACGAGTTAATTAGCCTTCCTGGGGTAGGGCGCAAGACAGCCAACTGCGTAGTAGCCAATGCTTTTGGGCTTCCTGGCATCACAGTGGATACCCACTTAGGAAGGATTGCAAGGCGCTTAGGGCTCACTAAAAATACCGATCCCGCCAAGGTGGAGGCGGATTTGGCACAACTTATTCCCAAAGTTAGCTGGAGCAAGTTCTCGCACCAGGGCATAGCCCATGGAAGGGCGCTATGTCGCTCCCAAAGGCCGCTCTGCAACATCTGTCCTCTAAAATTTTGTAAGTACCCGGAAGTTGTAAAGGCGCAAGCTGAGAGTAAGAAAAAATCATCACCAAAAAAAAGCCAGCTTCCAAAAAAGATAGGGGCTAGAAAAAAAGCTCCAGGCAAAAACCTATAAAAATCTTGGGCTCTTTGAATAGTTTAATGGGTTTTTGCGCGCATTTTAGGAGATAAAAGTTAAGGCATTATAGTTACATCATAGCTAGATGCACTATATCTGTAAGCTTAACTATTTGTTTTATAACTAAAAAAGGGCCCAAGGGCCCTTTTTTAGACTATAAATCCATGAGAATTAGCTATTTGATTAATTCTACTAGGGTTCCGGGTAGGCTTATTTTCAAGCCCAGTTCCACAAGGCGCCAGAGTTCGTTCTCATCCACCTTAAATACGATGTTGGTTAAAGCAAGCTTAAAGCCATTAGTCACCTGGTCCGCATTGTAATTTGCTTCCTTGCGATTAACCTTGCTCTTTACAATGGAAAGGCCCATAGCGCCACCGTGGTCAAAGGTCACATAGCCCTTGATATGTCCCACCATGAACTTGTCGGCCCGCAGGATTAAGGCGAGTTCTGTCATGAAGAGCTCCAAGCTGGATATTATCAGCTCTGACTTAACACCCTCAGGGGGGACTATCTTGTAGTTCCTTTCAAAAGAGACAATGGAGGCGTTCTCAGAGCCATCCTCGTGGTGGGTGTGTTCATGGTCGTGGTGGTCATGTTCATGCTTGTGGCCCTGGTCATCGTGCTCATGGTCATGATGCTTGTCGCCGTGCTTATGGTCATGATGCTTGTGCCCATGGTCATGGTGCTTGTGGCCGTGCTCGTGCTTATCGTGGTCATGATCGTGATGATGATGCCCGTGCTCATGCTCGTGATGATGATGCCCGTGGTCATGATCGTGATGGTGATGCCCGTGCTCATGCTCATGATGCTTGTGCCCGTGGTCATGATCGTGATGATGATGCCCGTGGTCATGATCCTCGTGCTGATGAACGAGATGAAGATCACCGGGCTCAACAACCTAGAGCACGTTCACGAGATGCTTGTGCCCGTGGTCATGATCGTG
>JAITII010000133.1 GCA_031279515.1 Deltaproteobacteria bacterium | reverse complement strand
CGCGGCCGCTGTTTTGGAAACAGCCTTGGCCTTGGCAGGAGCCTTGGTTTCCTTGGGAGCTAGGACTACTTTGGCAGCCCCCATGGCCGCCGTTTTGGAAACAGCCTTGGCCTTGGCCTTGGCTTCCTTGGGAGCTAGGATGGCTTTATCAGGAGCCTTAGCCGCCGTCTTTGCTTTGGCGGGAGCCTTGGTTTCCTTGGGAGCTAGGACTACTTTGGCAGCCGCCATGGCTGCCGTTTTGGAAACAGCCTTGGCAGTGGCTTTGGCTTCCTTGGAAGCTAAGATGGCTATATCAGGAGCCTTAGTCGCCGTCTTTGCTTTGGCGGGAGCCTTGGTTTCCTTGGGAGCTAGGACTACTTTGGCAGCTACCATGGCCGCCGTTTTGAAAACCTTGGTTTTGGCAGGAGCCTTGAGGGGAGTCTCTGCATCTGCCATAGTTTCGGGTATTGGAGTTGTCTCAATTATGAGTTTAGGCGCTATCTTATCTGCGGTCTTGGATCGTGTCCTAGGCGGAGCCTTGATTATGGTGTTTGTTGCCGCTTCGGTTGCGGTTTCAGGCGTTTTGGTTGGAGTTTGTGAAACTTTTTTGAAAGTCATTATATCGGGTTGGCTGACATAGGACTTAAAGGATTTTTGGAGTGAAGCTAAAACAGCGGGAGCATCCTCTACTAAATCTTCTTTTATGGAGTTGAGAGAAGAGTAGGGAGGTGAGAATTCTTCCAATTCAATGGGATGAGTTGGTACCATAAATTCAGTATGATCTATAGTACCATCTTTTTGGTCCTTGATGGAAGTCAAAAGTGCACCCTCGCTTTTTTCTACCAATTTGGCACTAGGCCTGCGGATAGTTTTGGGGGTTGTTTTAGTCTCTAATTCGGTTTCCTTGGGGGGTGATTTCACAGCCACTTTGCGAAGAGGCTTAGGCTCTATAATGGGTTCGGATCTTACAATATCCTTGGGCTCAGGGGATTTAATGGTCTCCTTGGCCATGACCAGTTCTTTGGGTATAGGTTTAGAGTCATTTCCTAACCCCAAAGTGGTCTTGGACTCTATCTGTGCCTGAGTAGATTTCGCCTTGGGTGATTGCTTAGAGGAAACACTAGTTTTTTGAAGCTCCGGTAAAATGGGCGAGGGCTTGAGAGAAGAAGACGGCTCTTCCTTGTAAGTCGGGGCTTTTTCGATAACCTTTAGGTCTGCGGAGATACCCACTCGGCCGTAGTCCTTATTGGGCTCAAGGTCCTCCAAAAGCTCCTTGTGGGCGTCGACATCGGGATTTAAGTCAAGATCTAAGACAATACCGAAGATATCGCTCAGCTGGGATTCGTCAATGGACTCAGCTTGGTTGTCCTTGGCGAGGGAGAGATCGTCCGCCTTGACTGTCAAGAGCTCTAAGGGATCCACTTGGCGCAGGTGAAAAATGAGTTCCGGAGAGGTATCCAGGCGGTTTCCGATGCCGTAGAAGACCGCTGCTACGTGCTTGCAAAGATCGGCGAAGTCCGGGCAGGAGCAGGAGTAGGTTATCTCGTCTGGGCGGGGGAAAAGTCCATTTTTTGGGTGGCAGACCACCGCCATGACCTCTTTGGAGAACTGGCCACGCAGGAGATCTATCATAGTTACGATCTTCCCGTGGCACTGGTTTTTTATGTCTTCCCAGCGGTCAGGCTCCAAGGCTTTTATGTTTATCTTAACTTCGTAGACGTCGGAGCCGGCAACTAGGGAGTAGATTCCACCGGGGGAGAGCTCTAAGTGGACCAAGGAGCCATTGCGGGCATAGGTCCGTCCCCTGGGGAGTCTGTTTTCAAAGTCCGCCATCTTTTCAAAGTGCTGGCACCAGCTTTGACCCCAGAAGGTCTTGGCTATTGTCTTTCCCTGGAGGGTTATGGGCGCGAACTCTTGAATGTTTTTGGAAAAGCGTTGGAGTGACTTTTTAACTGTTGCCCTTTTTTGGCTAGCGCTAGGACGCGGGTAATAAAAACGTCTGCGATAGTACATTAAAAACTCCTTGTAAAACACCTTCATTAAAGAGCCGAAAGCTCTTTGGCCTAGCTTACGAAACCCTATTTAAGATATTTTCAGCTTAAAAACATGTTCTTTAGCGGATCACCGCTTGGTCTATATCCAGGCTAACAAGTTCCAAAAGCGCCTTGTCGTCTAGGTTCACTAAGCTTATCTCTGCTCCAGTTCCTAAGACTTCCTCGGCCAGTCCCCTTTTTTCAGTCAAGAGCTTGTCGATGCGCTCTTCTAAGGTGCCCCTAGTTACGCATTTGTGGACCAGGACATTGCGTTTCTGGCCAATACGGTAGGCCCTGTCGGTGGCCTGATCTTCCACAGCTGGGTTCCACCAGCGGTCAAAGTGGATGACTTGGCCGGCAGCTGTAAGGTTTAGTCCCGTGCCCCCGGCTTTTAAAGACAGGATAAAATACGGAGGGCCGTCCTGGCTTTGGAACTCGTTTACCAGTTCCATGCGCCTTTTTACAGGGGTGCCTCCGTGGAGAGTGACGCCTTGCCTTCCGAAGATATTAGCTAAGTGATCGTCTAAGGCGGGGATTATCTCCCGGTATTGGGTGAAGACCAATAGCCTTTCCTGGCGTTCTGCTAATTCTTTGCCGAGTTCGGCTATGCGCTGGAACTTGCCACTCCTTTCCTCCCGCCAGTCATTGTCACCTGTGAGCTGGGCCGGGTGATTTATGAGCTGCTTTAACCGCAACAGAGACTTTAAGACATGTCCCTTTCTTTTCATCTGATCCTGGTTGGAATGGGAAAAGGCCTTTAGATCGTAGGCAAGTTTGTCAACGATCTTTTTGTAGAGCACAGCCTGGTGCTGAGTGAGATGGCAATAGAGTGTTGTCTCCACCTTATCAGGTAGATCATTTATTATCCGGCGGTCGGTTTTGAGCCTTCTTAATAGATAGGGAGCTATGAGGCGCCTTAAGGGACCGTATTGATCCTCTTTTCTTTTTTCGAGTTCTAGAACCACTTCCTTGAATCTGGTCTGGGAGCCAAGAAGTCCAGGGTTGATAAAGTCAAAGAGGGACCAGAGATCGGTTAGCCTATTTTCAATGGGAGTGCCGGTAAGTATCAAACGGGCCTTGGATTTAATGTCTCTTACGGCTTTACTCTGGTTGGTGGTGGGGTTTTTTATGGCCTGGGCCTCATCTAAAATGGCTAGACGGAAGTTTATGGACTTAAAAAAGTCAAAACGCCTGTAGAGTAGCGCATAGCTAGTGATGACTAGGTCACAGTCGCTAGTAAGGGTACTTGGATCCTTTTCCCACTGGTTTATAAGTTCTTTGGAGCTCTCGGAAGGGTGGTAGATCTTTAATCTTAGTGTCGGGGTAAAACGGGCTGCCTCGGTGCGCCAGTTGGCTAAAAGTGAAGCCGGGGCCACTAACAAAGAGGGGGTTAGGGGCTTTTTGGATTTACCTTTGCTATGGGCTTTGATCTCTAAAAGTAGTAAGGCTAAGACTTGGATGGTCTTACCCAGTCCCATGTCATCTGCCAAGCAGCCGCCAAGGCCCATGCGGGTAAGGCAGGCTAGCCAGGATAAGCCCTCTTTCTGATAGGGGCGTAAGGTGGCAGAAAGTTCTGGAGGCGGTTTACTGGCCTCTGGATCTTTTAATTGGTTAATAACCTCCTGCAAGGCTGCACCTGCCTCGGCTTGGACCCAGGGACCGGGCTCTGGAAAGCTTTTGCCCTCAGCAAGGCTACCTTGGGTTTGGGGAAAACCAGAAAGAAGGCGCATGGCTTCTAGAAAGGTGATGCCTGATTTATTACTGGCTTCCCTGGCTTCAATCCAGTGAGACAAGGCCTGAGAAAGCTGCTCTTTGTTAGCCTCCAGCCATTGACCCTTAAAGAAGATGAGATCCCCTGTGTAGGCTCCGGCTAAAAACTGCTCTATTTCAGAGGCAGAGAGGTTTTGATCGCCTACCGCTAGCTTCACGTCCCAGTCCAGGATGCTGTTAAGGCCCATGGCGGGAACATTGTTTTCCCCTACTACAATCTTTACCCTCACCTTGGGTTTGTTGCGCCACCAGTTCGGGATGCGTACAGTAAGTCCGCTTTCTTCTAGGATAGGGATATCCTTTAAAAAGCGATAAGCCTGGTCTATGTCCCATTGCTGGGGATTATATAGTCCACCGTGCTCATCCAATTCCCGTACCCAGGGAAGCTTTTCGGCGGCTATCTTCACCGGGGTTAAAAGACGCACAAAGCTTTCTCGGTCTTTTTCCTTAGAATAGTGCAAGATGGCGCTTTTAATGGGAGCATGGCGGTCCCGGCCATCTGCGGTTAAAGTGGGTACAAAGGTCACCATGAAGGCAAAGGGTTTATCGGGGTTAGCTTTGTTTTCTGCCAGGTGGAAGGTAAGCCGGCCCACCCTGCGCCACAATGGGGCGCGGAGGGCCAAAAACTCGCTTAAGGTCTTGTTGTTTTGACTGAGCTGCAGGGCAGTCCAAATGGCCAAATCTGTCCAGATTTTAAAGAGGCAATCGGTGTTTAGATACTCCCCTCCCTGCATGGGAGGAGCACCGCTTACAAAATCTTGCAGTTCATTCTGGGAGATGGGTTCCTGCATTAAAGGAGAGACGTCGTCTGGCAGGCGGCAGAGCCTTTGTATATAGTTAGCTGAAAAGGTTCGCCAGAAATAGACCACCTGGGAAGCAGTCCTTTGACGGAGGGCTCCTAAGTTGAAAAGGTCTTCTATCCACTCCTTTTCGCTATCGCCAAAGACGAGGAACTGCTCCGGTTTTAGGATTATGCTAGTGTCTATGATGTCCATGAAACCTTTGGGTTGTTTTAAAGAATATGCGAGCACAGCGCTTTTTCCTATAAGCTACAAAAATTTAAATCGCCCCGAGGAAATAATTAGATCGTTTTATATGTAATTAATATTAATTAGAAAAAAAATGACTAAAAATATTAATTTTAGCAAAATGCATACCTTGAATATACTAACAGGATAAAAGGAGACTTGGCTTTTCTGATAAAGTTAGATTAAAGGGCTTAGAATAAAGCCTGTAAGCTAGGGAAAATTGGAAAGCTTTAAGCCTCTTTAGGGCATATGTCTGGAACTATGGAAGCATGAAAATACGCCTGGCTTAGGCAAGGGCCTGTGACCAGGGGGCGAAAAGCACAGATATATCGCTAGTATAAAGGCGGGTGGACGTAAAATTCATAACTTTATAATCTTCAAGTGTCAGGATATTAGGTATTCTCCAGTGCAATGGGCAAAATAACTCACCTTAAAGGAGAGGACCTTCCGTCCAATATAGATTTAAAAAAATAAGGGACGGGGGGAACAGGCGGCTTTAACATACGAGTCTAACTAAGAAATCTAGCCCTCGTCATAATCCTCATTGTCAGTAGGATACATGCGAGTAATGCGGATACCTTCCGTCGCATTTGCGTCTTTAACCAGAGTCCTTAAAAAGAACCTTATTCCATAAAAGGGACTATAGACCGACAATAGCCATTTGTCAACAAGAAAATCATTTTTTTATTCCTGGTCCAATCCCTCTTAAAGCTCCACAAGGGGGGGGTGCCCTCTACATTATTGTATTAGGGCTAAATGGAGGGAGGCAGGGGAGTTTGGCAGCTAAAGCACAAGGACACTTGGGTAAAAAGAGAACATTCGTTTGTATGAGCTAAAAAATGTTAAAGGCAGGGGCATTTTTTACTGGATAAAGTCATGAGTTTCCCATTTTTTAGGTAAGATTCTATGGGGTTACTTTCTGGCTGCACATTGTATAGCCTTAGCTAATAATATAGTATGCCGGCTCTATATATATAGTTTGGCTTGCAGGAAATGGGTGTAGTCTGCCTTGCGGGGGTGAAAAAGGGGAGTAGGCTTAAATGGGCGGGCTAAGCTTAATTTAAAAATCCATAATCTGGAATTATCCCCGCAAGTTTAACATTACCATAGCTATAAATGGGGAGCCCACAGAAAACTAGCCAGGCTAAAAGTCTGATTATTGGCTAAGCTATTACAGAGAATAGTATCTATTAATATATTTGAAAGTAAAATTTTTTGTGTCCAATAGAGATTTTTGTTTGGAAAGTCTTAGACCTATGGACTTAAGATTTATGACTAGAAGGGGGGAAGTTTATCCCTTTTTGTTCTTACCACGGGGTTGCATATTGCCAGAAACAGAGTAGTAAATATTACCTAGGGTCAATTTAAGAGAGGGCATTAAGGAAAATGAGAGCCTCAAATGATTTTTATCTTGTAAAAAGCCCTCTTTTATTTTTAGCTGGATTTACCTCCCCAGTAAATGAAGAGCCATCGTCACAATAAGCGTCACTAGAAAGTTTTGTAAAAAGCTAATGGTATTGGACTTTATAAGATCTCCCATGGAAAGAACTAAAAGCCCTTTTGGCCCCTTGCTCCTGACTTCTAAAGGTAAATATGTAAGAGTTTTATCAATTTTAAAGCGTAAAGGACCAAATTCGTATTGGCGATTTATGATTTCTCTTTGAAATCCTTTAGAAAGCTCCTAGGTACTAAAAGACTTTAAACATGCTAAACGCCCATTAATTGTGCTTGTAGCTAAAAGGGCCTGGGGCTAAGTGCCCCTCTCCGGTTTAGTTCTTAGGCCCCTTGTTGCACTGCGGCCAAACTATTAAAGGCGGCTGCCTTGCAATCGTGCTCAAGTTTGGCCGTAGCCTCGGGTTCCCAGGCAGGCTTAGCTTATTGGCTAGCTTCCCTTTAATAAGTTAGAGGGTTAGCAAAGAGGCGCCCATCATTTGGGCCTTGAAGTATTATGTTTCAAGGTACTTAAAGGAGGCTTTAGCGCAGCGGCGGAGGGCAGGAGAGAAAAAAAGGTAGTGCCTAGAGCTTTCAATAGATCACAGTTGTGCCGGAATATTTAGACTTTTACCCATAGCTTTGAGCCTAGGGTGCCATAAGACAATATCCTATGGAGACTATGGGGACCATAGGGACCATGGAGACCATGGGAAATTGGGAAGAAAAAAGGGCGCTTTGAGCTAAGGGGGCACCTGGTGGCTAGTTAATAATTATATGCTAAAAATCTTGGCTTTGGGCTAAATAGCTTAAATTATTAGGTTTTTAGCCAGAAAGGCCCTATAAAAATGTCCTATAATAATCATTATGTCAACTAGGACATATTTTTATCTTGGCAGCGCAAACTTGGGGGCCCGGCTCTAGCCTGGAAGCTATTAATAATCTTAGCCTCAAATTATTGCTTTTCTACCTTCCCCCCGCGCCTCTTGCTAGATTAACCTACCCCCTTCTGGCTAGCCCCCCTTTTTGGTAAATTTGGGGGATATTTATCTCCATTTAAAATGGGTCCTTTCCAGTTCGCGCCAAGGACTTAATCTATAGCTCGCCTGGGGCTTGAGGCCAAGGGAAAATGGCTAAAATGGCCAAAGTTTCCTAAATATTGATGCCTTCCCTGCTCTCAAAAATACCTACGCTACAATAAATCAGTATCAAGTTAAACCTATGCCTTCAGAGGCGTTTTTTATTCTCTTAGGCCAAACCTAAGGGCTGCTTTCCGCGCGCTCATAAAATAATGAGATTATTGCCATAGAGAAAAACTTTAGGCCCATCCCAGTCCTCAAGGCTACTTTATTCAAACCCAAAGGAACAGCCTCCAGTGAAACTTATGAGGCAAGATTTCTTGCCAAAAGGTGCAATCATTTTGGGCTCTTTACCCAACCCCAATTAGCTACAGGCTATAATAGAGCGGGAATTAATCGCCTTCTCTTGGAATTATGAGCTTATTTGCCCCAATCACAGGTTAAATGAATTAACGAATAGGGGACAAAATTATTACAATCAAATAATTGTTTTGTTTCTAGCTAATTTTTTCCTTACTATAGAACTTTCAAAAGGGAAGCATTTATCCCATAGAATGAATTCTGTGGGCTAAAAATATCCCCAAAAGTGCACCAAGAAGGCTCAAGGCCAAATTGGCTATAATATTTGTTCCCGCAAGGAAGTATTTTGTGTCTTTTAAGAGCAGCACAGTATCAACACTGAAGGTAGAAAAAGTTGATAGACCGCCCATCATACCAGTAGTCAGAAATAAAGCCATCTTAGGTGAAAGAAAATTTGTTTCCTTCTGGTAGGCTACAATAAAACCGCAAATTATACCGGCAATGACATTGGAGATCAAAATTCCCAAAGGAAATGGTGGGGTAAGACGGTTAAATAAGAGGCATAAAGAATACCTGAAAACAGAACCTATTCCTCCGCCTATTAAAACTGCGATTAGTAATTGAATTTGCATGATTTTCAATAGGGTGTTGTCACGGTTTAGTCTTTAGAAAAGCTATATTTTAGTGATTTTTTTTATTGTTACGCTTGATTATCTCCATTTGCTCTTGGATCTGTAAAACCTTAAGGACATTTTCAGGTTTAGTATTCTTGGGGATGTCCAATTTTTCGATGATATCTTCCCTAATTTTCTTAAAGAACTCTTTACGGTCTAATTTTTCTTCATTATTCTCATTGTATTTCTTGGCCATGCTCTATTTCTCCTTGAATATCATACCGGTCTTTTTTTGCAAGCCCGGAAAGCAACTAAAAGGTAATAAAATTTGCTTCCCTTGTCAAGGGATAGCCCTTTCACTATCCATAAAACTATAGAAATTCTAGCAAAAAATGTGCCAATCAATTTTTTCCTTCGCTTTCTATGTCTTTGTTTCCTTAAAAGTAAGGCCACCCTCATGGAAGAGCCAAGTTTTAGGCTTTTTTGGGGATAATTGTAGCACTTTTTACTTAGCTCTATGCCAGTATCCGAGCTGAGGGCGCTCTAGAAGGGTGGCAAATTTTAGCCGCACAGTTAAATGTCTATGGCACTACAGGTAACTGGTCTTACAAATTTGAAGATACATTAAATATGCTACAACTGTACAATTTAATGAAATTAGTTTTTGCAAAGCTTGGTGTTAGAGAAAAGCTGAGCATAGCAATATTAGCATGCTAGAAAAGATATTTCCCAATGGAGGGCAGTAGGTCCGCCGGACGGTTTTCTTCTCTTTCTTTACTGTAAAGCTTTTACCCTATCTTTAGAATAGTCCAGCTGTGGCCTATAACCCCAAGCTAGTTATATTGTCGTTACTAAAGGCCCCTTTTTTCCAAGACCCTAGGTGACGGTCTTAAAGATTTCCTGGTTACCGGTTTTTAAAATAGGAGATAGACAAAATCTGCCGTTCATTTAGTTCGTTACGCTTCCGTTACGCTTCCGTTACGCTTTATGGTAGCCGGGTTTTAAGCTCTTTAGCCTACCTTCCCTTTACCCCTCTGGCCGAACTTTGCAATCTCTAGCCTAGCTACCACAAAAGAGCCAGTAATATTATATGCTCTTATACATAGATCCTGGGCCCTCTCTTTTCGGTAAATTTTTGTAAGATCTAGGGCCTTTACCCTTCCCTTTCGCTTATGGTGGCACCCCATTGTCCCTTAAGAGTTACTGTACCTGTGGTATAGCTTTAAAGATCGATCTTATTTCGCTGTGCTGGGTGCGATAAATAAATCGCCTCTAATTCACTCTGATAATGTAGGTATTGCCTGTGCAATTGGGTAGATTGTAAAAGAGGCCAGTCAAAAACAGTGTAATTTTCTAGAATTATATTCGCTGCCAGGACGCTAACGAAAATTTAAGGCCCTATTAATTTCCGAAGCTGATTTTGACGTTCCTGCGCCCCATTCCCAAAGGCCAATAGAGAGTCCAGCTAAAGAGAGTGGATACTCCTTAAAGCCGTGCCAGAAGTTTTTAATATCTAAGTCCTCAAATTTTCTCATAACAGGCTGGGTAGCAAATTAAGCTAGCTAGAAAATAGTATTTTTTTTGCTGGCAGTATCTGCTGCTAGAAGACAGATTAGTACATATTGCCAATGGCTTCTTTGAGACGGTTACTTATGAGGTTACGATCCAATTGGGGCATTCCGGCAGAGGCTAGCTCTTTTTTTAAACTCTGGCTTACGAGGTCCGAATAATGTAATTCCGGGTAGCGTGCCATGAAATTGGATAAAATGAGCTCTGCCCTCTTATCCCAGCCCTGGGTCGGGGGCAGGGCTAGGTTCCAGCTGAGAAAGATTAAAGATAGGACATTTTGCCCCACAGCCAAAAGGTGGGCATTGTCTTCGGAAAAGTTTAAGTAATGGACAGGTCCTGGCTCCAAACTCTTGATGGGTAAGAAGCGTAAGTTATCTTCCTGGGGCGCATAACCCACCAAAAGGCGTCCGTCAGCCATGGATACGGCCCAGAGCCTACTATCGGGATTTATCGCTATGGCACTTATGACTCCTTCCAGGTTACTTAGATCCGGCTTCCAGTTCGTGTCAAATAACTGGTGGAAATAGATCCCCTCCTCCCAGGTGGAAACCAGATAGCGGTTGAAAGGATCAGTTGCCAGGCCCCTTAAATGGTAAGGGGCCCTACCCCTAAAAGTTATGGGAAAATTGCGGATTGGCCCAGAGAACTTCTCAGCTGAGAGGCGGTACTCATTTACCCCGTCTAAGACAGAGATTAACCTTCCATTGGGGGAAAGGGCGATACCTGTAATAGGGAGATCGCTTATGCGTCTGACTAAAAGCGGGGTCCCCTTATCTAGATAGCCGTGGCATGTATCCCACATTTTTACGTTTCCGTCGTCTCCGGCAGTGTAAAGCCTCCGGCCATCCATGCTAAAGGAAAGCGCTCTGGCAGGACCATTGTGGGCCATAGTTTGCCCTAGGCCCTGGCCTGTGGAAGGATTAAAGAGCCATAAATGGCCGTCCTGGGTTAAAGTGGCAACGATTTCCGCACTATTAGAGATAGCTAAGGCTACGGGGGGATTAGCCAGCTTGGTTTCCACCAAGCCTGCCACCGGGGTATCAAAGCGGTTGATAAAGGATAGCTTCTGCCCTTGGGAAAGTATTAAAAGGTGTCTTTTAAAAACTGCACTATCGCCTTTAAGGGAACTGGATGGGGTCTTTTCCTCATGGGCATCTACTAGCTCCAGCCTGGAGCAATCGTTGTACAATTCTTGCCAGAGGGTAATAAAGCTGGTCTGGGCAGCGGCTTCAGGGTACCTTTTGGCCTCGTAGAGGTTCTCTAAGGCCTTCTGGGGATTTTTTTCCTCTATGGCTCTGGCGGCTGAAGCTAAAAGGGGCGCTATGAGTTTTTGGGTTTCCACCACGTCCGGCGTTTTTTCCCGGATCTTGGAGATCCGAAAGATGGCTGGACGCATACGTTCAATATGCTCAGGGGCCATCCGGCTCCGCTCTAAGATCTCAGAAAGGCGCTTGGCTTCGTGGTTTAAGGCCGGTCCATCATAAGAATTTAAAGCCTGAGCAGCATCGGAAAAGAGCCCCAGCTCCAGGTAGGCACCACACATTATTAGTGGTAGATCCGGGATGGGCTTATTGGCGGAAAGCCTTACAAGATCGTCTAGGCGCCCCTGGAAGGCCTCAGCTGACAAAGATTTACTACGATAGCGATGGAGGGAAAGGTTAAAAAAGGAGGTCACATGGTCCGGTTCCTGTTTTAAGGCCATTTTCCAAAGCCTTTCCGCCTCCTCGGGGCGACCCAAATCCAACATGGAGACCGCGCGGTTATTGAGGTTATCGGCGGAATCCGGAGTGATGTAGGGTCTGGGTCTGGGGTACTGAGTACCGGCTATTTCTCCGTAGATGGCTATGAGCTCCAAGGCAAATTCCGAGGCTGTCTGGAAACGGGCTAAGGGATCGGTTGCCAAAGCCTTGCGAATGAGGTCTAAGATCCTGGGGTGCAAAGGAGTTAAAGGCTTTCCCGGGGCGATATAGGTATCTAAGGCAGCCCCAACTGTACCGCCATATTCCCAGGGGCGATGACCTAAAAACATCTCTAAGATAGTGAGCGCCATGGACCAGAGGTCAAAAAGGGCGGAAGGCAGTTGCCTTTCAATAGCCTCCGGGGACATGTACTGGGGAGTGCCAAAGGCGCCTTGACCCACCATGGCCTTGTCTCCGCCATCTTCTAAGGCTTTTAGATCTCCAGGCCACAGAGAAGCGCTATCTGCGGGGTGCTCTGTTTCCATGGCAGCTCTGGCCAGGCCAAAATCAGTTACCAAAAGCCTTCCCGTATCTTCTTCTAAAAGAAGATTTTGGGGTTTTATGTCCAGGTGCAAAACGCCCCTCTTATGGGCGTACTCAAGTCCCCAGAGCGCCTGAATAGCTAAATCTAAAAACCTTTTTGTCCTTGTCTGTTCATCTCCCTGGAATAGTACAGGCATCTCGCCCGTGGGCTTGGGGTCCATAAAGACTTTCAAAGACCCACCGGAGATAAACTCCATGAAGATAGCCGGGACACCCATCAAGGGACGGGCATAGTAACAGGTAACCACATGGGGATGTAATCCCATAGCCACCCAGGTTTCGGCCTCGTTTTTCAGGCTTTGGAAATAGCCAGGTTCCATGACGGAACGGTAGGGAAGCTTTAGGGCCAATTCTTTTTGCCAATCCCTGTGCCGGACCTTAAAGACTTGGCCTAGGCCCCCCTTTCCCAAGATCTCCTGGACTACGTAAACGCCTAGGATAACTTGGCCTACTCTTAGATCCAAACCCCTTTCCCAGACCCTGGAGGCCAGCTGGTTTAATGCCAGGGTGGTGTCTTCCCAGAGGGTATCGGCTGCCTCCGATTCAGGTAGGAGATGGAAATATTGGCCGCATTTCACGCAAATGGAACGGTGGCCCAAGTTGTCCGGGTTTAAGCGATAGCCCGTCTTACACTTGGGACAATAGGCCGTGCCCAAAGACTCGCTGGCAAAAGAACCCTTGGTCATAGGTTTTCTTGCGGAAGGCGGATTCCGTCCCTTTTCGCCGCGTTCACCAAGGCTTCTTTAAGGCTCATGGCCGCCTGATGGTGGATACTGGGGTTATCCACCAGAGCCCAATCTATAGCTTCGGCGAGGTTAATGGGGATCTTGACTTTTCTCTCTAAGATAGGGACAGGGTTCTTGTTTAAGACTATCCTCCAGGGGTCTTCATCTTCGGGAAAATCCCTAGGATAATCCCCGGTTAAAAGCTTATAAAGTGAGGCAGCTGCAGCCCAGATATCCACTTCAGGGCCGGCATGCTTAAAATCCACCACCTGCTGGCGAGGCATAGTAGCAGGAGAGCCTGCCACCGAGCCTGTGCTGGTGTGGCCATAGGTAATGGAGTTGTTATAGAGTTTTCCCACCCCAATATCCGCCACCTTAGGGGTAAGGCCCTCGGGGCCTCCCAGAAAGATGTTGGCAGGTTTTAGATCCCTATGCACTAGGCCCCTGGATTCAGGAGAGATATGGTCTTCTACTTTAGAGGCGGCAAGTTTTACATTATGTAAATAATGTAGTCCGTCTAAAACTGGAAGTATTATCCCTAAGGCCACAGAGGGGTCCAAAGTTCCGCCCCCTTTAAGGCGCAATTCTTCACTATTGCCCCCACGGCAGAACTCCATTAGATAAAAATAGGCCCCGCCATAAAACCCGAAGTCATAAAGTTTAGTGACATTATTATGCTTTAAGGCCCTTCCTATGGCTACTTCACGGAGAAAGCTCTTTCTGGCCCATTCATTTTCCGAGACCGCGGGGGACATGACCTTTAAGGCAAACTGCGCCCCATTATCCTTTCTTTCGGCCAAAAAGACGGCACTGGTGGATCCTCTGCCTAGGGTCTTGGTAATCCTTAAGCCTTTGAGGGCATCTAAAATTTTAACCCTTCTGGTAAGGCCAGCTTTTAAGAGCTTTAAGGATGCCAGAGGGTTGGAACGGCAATCTTTACAGAGGACATCGGCGTAGCGGGAAAGGGGTATAGGGTTATGGGGCCGACCGCAGGAGGGACATTTGGGATTTATCTCAACTGGGGTAATAGTGCGCGGCGAATCGTATGCCGCCTCGTCCACCAGACCCACACGGAAATTAAAGCTTCCGGCCAGGGTCATGATGTCCCCGTCCTTTATCAGGACCCCGGAGCCGGTAACGGCTACTCCCTGGGCGCGGTCCTCTTCCCTGCGGCTCACCAGGTGTCCATTTATAAATGTGCCGTTAAGACTTCTTAGATCCCGCAAAAAGGCCCGGGACCGGGATAGCTCGATGACTGCGTGGTGGCCGGAGACTGTTCTAAACTCTTCCGTGTCAGGCAGCTTTAACAGAGCCCCCTGCCCTCTTCCAATGACAACAGCCCTAGGACCCGTAAATTCCCAGACTTGGGGTTCTCCAAAGTCCGAAGACAAGATGAGCCTTAGAATGGAAGAGGCCTTATCGCCCTGGGACCGTATGCTGGTACGGGTAGGCCTGGAAGATGATGGAAGGCTATTGCTACTCATGCGCCGGCGCCAAAGAAGTTAGAATAATTAAAGAAAATATGCAAAAGAAATATTAATTATATTAAATTAGAGATCTTATTATAATGGTGGGAAAGGATTTTTTAGCGCCCACAATGCCAAAAACATTATGCCACGCGCCTAAATGCAAGTCAAACCGAGTACGAATTGAGAATTTTCCCCTTTTTTCGGAGTCAAGATGGAATAATCAAGGTTTTATTACAAAAAAGCAATGTATTACATTATAAATTAGCTATAACTACAGGTTAATAAGTATATTTTACCTCTGTATTATCAGAAATTGAGCCTTAGAGTTGCCAGCTGATAAAAAGAGCTAAAAAATCTACTGCTATTTGCCCAAAGCTAGGTTTAATCGATAGATAGCGGTAAAAAATGGCAAAAATACCAACTTCTTGTATTACTAACTAGCTCTAACAATAGAAAACATACCCTTAGATCTATAATCGGCACAATTTAGCCGAACAAAAGCCCATTTTTTTGTAGCTTCTAACCGTGCTATAGTTACCATAAAAAAAGCATTTGTCTTGATAAAGGGGTCCTCATGTGCGGTAGATTTGCAACAATAGATTTGGAACAGCAAAATCCTGTAACTGAGCTCATAGAAAATTTTTTAAGCTCTCCGGAAAGTCAAGGCCTGGATTTGAAGCTCAAAGGTGACGTCTTTCCCACAGATAGTGTTCCGGTCTTGATATTCCACGGAAAACTGATAGCCAAGGCTATGACCTGGGGTTTTCCTGGCTTTCCACAAAAAAATAAAATGATGGGTAAAAGTAAACCCAAGCCTCTTATCAACACTAGGTGTGAAACCGCCTTAGAGCTTAAGACCTGGCATGATGCCACCTTAAATAGGCGTTGCCTTATACCCGCATCTGGCTTTTATGAGTGGAAGAGGCAAGGGAATAAAGTCTTAGCCAAGTATTTATTGTATCTTAAGGACGTGAGTACGATATTTTTAGGCGGTATTTACAATGAAATTTCAAGGGAAGAGGAAAAGTTGCCCCATTTTTCCATAATGACCAAGGCTGCCAATGGAAGCATGTCAGATATCCATGACCGTATGCCTCTTATAGTCCGCCCCTCTAAGTTTAGTGTCTGGTTTTCCAATGATTTTAGCGCCCTTTTTGCCCAAGATTCGATAGTCCTCTCTCGCAGGAATCCAGGTATTACGGGTTAGTTATCTATAGTTAATAAGCTCTGTTTAGGATTTTTCTGGTGGTTTCTATGAAGCGTGCTCCTACTATTATTTATGTCATCCTGGCCCTTTTTATATCTGCCCTCCTTTGCTATTGGACTCCAGAAGTCTTGGGGCAGGACTCTGGAAGCTCTACCCCGCCGGCTCAAGCCCAGGGGCAGGCCCAGGGGCAGGACTCTGGAAGCTCTACCCCGCCGGCTCAAGCCCAGGAAGGGGCCCAGGGGCAGCCTGAAGAGGCGCCTCCAGTTCCAACAACTGACTCTGGCGATACCTCAGTTACGGAAAGTAACCTAAATGCCCTCTGGACAGAAAGGACTTATGAGCTAAGGGTCCTCATGCAAGACACCCAGGAGATGTTGGATGGGGTGTCCCGTACCAAAGTACAGTTCCAGGCAATGCTTAATAATGCAGAGAGCGATTATAATCGCCTCCTTAGCATCTACCAGCTCTCCAGCAACCATCCCCTAGAGCAGGAAGATATCTTACGGCAGCTAATGGGGCTAAAAGCCCAGATTCAAAATAAGTTGCGGCCTCTGCAAGACAATTTGGCCTCCATTTCCCAGAAGCAAAATGATCTGGCGGCCCTGGGGGCCAATATCCAATCTGGAACCAGTGGTACCCCCAGCTCCCAAGAGGAGATATTTTTATTAAATTTTCAACAGGCCAATGACAGCCTCAAGGGGGCCTCAGACACCTTAAACGCCCTGTTAAAACCGGGGCAAGATCTTTTACTTTCTCTTGACAAAAATATTACGTCTTACCAGGAATCTTTCCCCCAGACCTGGAAGGATTACTATTTCACTTCCAGTAGTCTAACAAGCACCAACATCTCAGACGTCATGAGCACTGGCAGCTCCATTGCCAAGTGGTTTATAGGATTTTCGTCTCGTGCCATCTTCTTCTACCCCCAGACCAGTAGTGAATGGCTTGGCTCTTTAACCGTCTTTTTCCTTGGCATTTTAGTAATGCTGTTTCTGCGCTACCTGGTGCTCCGGATCCCCCAAAACAAGCACCTAAAAATTCCTTACTACTGGCACAACACTATAGACCTCATAACGGGCAAGCCGTGGGCCTGCCTGACCTTGGGAGTGGCTCTGGTTTTTGCCTCCCATAACAATCTGGGCGGCAGCTTTATCTGCTTGGCCTTGCCGGGGGTATTACTGCTCATCTGGGGACTGGCCTCGGTGAGCTGGATGCTTCGCATAGCCGCCCTGAAGTCCAGAGAGGACAAAGAGGCTCAGGAAAAGGCTCTGGCTGAAGAATTGACTTCTGAGGAGCAAAAAGAGGAAGAAAATACCTCCGCTGACAGAATGGAAACCGTCCCACCCCCTGAGGAAGGTGCCCCAAGTACAATTGACCCGCCCCAGGAGCATACTGCGGAAAAGCTACGTACGGTTGTCTCCCCTCTCCACAGGTTTTTCTATCCCGCGGCCATTGGAGTTATTCTCCTTTACATAGATGCCCCCTCAGGGGCCCTAACCATCATCTGGTACTTGGTCTTGGGCTTATTTCTCTATAAGCTCTGGAAGGTCCGCTCCCTAAACAAAGATTCAGGGGACAAACTCCCCTTAATGGAGCGTTTCTTCTATGGATCGGCTGTCTGTTTTTCCATTATCTCGCTGATTATTTCCCTGGCAGGCTATGCCCGCCTGGCTATCCTCTTTTTCATGGTCCTTTTTACCCTGGTCAACTTTTTTATCTTGGGCTACGCCTTTAAAGAGTTAGGGGTCATACTTTGCGACCAAATCTTTCCCAAAGAGGCGCACAGGGTCAAAAATGCCATCCTAGGGGCTTTTATGGCTCCCTTAGCTTGGGCCCTTGCCCTTTTGAGTGCCCTGCCCTGGCTGAAAGCTGCGCCTGGCTGCTACTATTTAATCCAGAGCTTTCTGTCTAAAGGCTATACCGTAGGGACAGCCTCCTTTGATCTCACGAAAATAATTTTTGTCATAGCCTTATTTTTGGTCTTTAAGTCCATAAGAAAGATAGCCGACCATTTCCTCACCCAGCTCGTGCGCACAATGCCCCAGCAGAAGATGGTTATCCAACCCGCCATAATGCTTCTGCCCTTTGTCCTCTGGACGATTTTTGCGATTATCGGCCTGGGACTCTTGGGGGTTAACCTTACGGGACTGGTGGTACTTTTCAGCACCTTAAGCTTGGGCGTGGGTCTTGCCTTCCAGACCCTCTTTCAGAACCTTATCTCAGGTATAATCTTAATCTTTGGCCGCTCAGTCATCGTAGGGGACTGGGTAGAGGTGGGAACGGTCTCCGGAGAGGTGCGTTCGGTAGGGATCCGCTGCACTATAATAGAGACCTCTAGCCATGCCGAGGTCATGGTACCCAATTCCGTCCTGGTGTCCAATCAGCTCACCAACTGGACTAGAAATGGCAAGAAAGTACGAAAGATGCTCTCTATCAAGACCTTTTATGGCACAGATGTAACCAAAACCCTAAACCTCTTGTTACAGGCCGCCTATGAAGACAAAGAGAGGATCTTGCAGGATACTAATAAGCCCTCAGCCCTTTTAAACGACTTCAACGAAAAATGCCTGGAATTTAACCTCTATGTTAGTATCAAAGATATTGACCTTGCCTATGGCACCATGTCTGATTTAAGAAGGCGTATAGAAAAAGCCTTAAGATTAAACGGCATAAGGCTCTATGAGCAGTCCCTGGACATAAACCTGTCCGAGCTTCCTTTAGCTAAAAAAGAAACCGACGTGAGCTTAGACAAGAAAAGCTAAAACGCCCATTAATTAGCACTTAAGGGTAAAAATCCCCAAAGATGCCTTCCAGCTAAGATGGCCCATTGTTTAGGCAACTTAGCTGGAAGGCATTTTTTTGCCTAAAAATCTTTGCCACAGGTAGAAATTACCTGATTTCTGGTCTACGGCCCAAGATAGCCCTAAAAAAGAGATTTAAGCCTCAGACAGTGGGCCGCGTCTTTATGGAAGGCAATACCTATAGCTTCCCTTTAATGCCTTGCAAGTTTTTTTAAGTTGTCAAAGGAAAGACCCAAGTGTCCGCCTAAAGGCATTCAATAGCGCTCATCATGGCCTTTTTAGAGTTTTAAATAAAATTACTGTCCATATGCTGTCAAATTTAAGATTTTTTTAGGTTGCCATTAAAAAATTAGTTGGAAGGTCATGTTTATCATCATAAATTGAGGTTTTTTCTCATGGGAAAATTAATGCTCATTTTCCGATTTTGTTTACTGCTTTTTTAATTTGCTTAGCAGATTTATGTTAATTCAGTAATTACAAGCATTTTAAAACTATAGTAAAAATCCAAATTTTAGAATATTAACTAATTATACTAAATAACATTCAAATAACAAATAAATTAGCCTAACGAATAATTTTAAAAAAGTTAAAAAAAGTAAAAAAATTAAAAAATTGGAGATTTTTATAGGGATAAAACAAAAAGCTGCGTAGTTAGTGTTTTCTTATATTTTGTAAGTATTTTGATAAGTATTTTGATAAATGAAGCAAAAATTAGTTTTTTCGAATTTTATTTATTGCTGTAATTAATGCGATTTAGATAAAAATATATTGTTAAATTAGTATCAAATATATCATTATTTTAGGAGTAGTAAAAATATTATGTGAAAAAACTATGGACATTAATTAAAAATTATGTTTCGAGGAAGATATGGCCATTATTGTTTTTCTTATTTATAGCATATGATTTTCAAAGTTACTTTTCTAATTTTTATCTTAAAATAATTTGTTCCAGTAATCACAAGACTCTTAAACTGTAGTAATATTCTAAATTATGGAATTTTTATTAATTATTACAAAAGAACATAAAATAAAGATCAAA
>JAITII010000105.1 GCA_031279515.1 Deltaproteobacteria bacterium | reverse complement strand
ACCATCATGTTCTACCTAGATGGCCCTATGCGTTACATCCCTATGGGAGCTCTTTATGACGGGGAAAAATTCCTAGTAGAATCTTACGCTACGGCATTATTTATTGATACTGTAAAAGATAAATTGCGCGAAGACCCTAACCTTACCCCCATTGCCGCTGGTTACGGGGTAACCAAGGACTTTCCAAATTTTACAGCACTCTTTGCAGTACGGGATGAGCTTAATGCCATAATTAGGACTGATGAGTCTTCCCTCGGAGTAATCCCTGGGACAAGCTTGTATGACGACAACTTTACTCAAGAAGAGTTTTATGCCAGCCTTAGCACAGGGGCTACAATTGTCCATATAGTAAGCCATTTCAAGTTTGAAAATGCAAAAGATGAGTCTTTTCTCCTTTTAGGCGATGGAACAAAGCTTACAGTGCATGCTATAAAAAGAGGGTTATCTCTTGGTAATTTAGATCTTTTAACCCTTTCTGCCTGTGACACAGCCAAAGGCATTGTTGAAGGTAGCGGCATTGAAATAGAAAGCTTAGGGGAAGCCACTTTAAAGAAAGGGGCAATGTCAGTCTTAGCTACTCTATGGTCAGTTAATGACATTTCCACGGCTATTTTAATGGCTAATTTTTACTCCCTTCGCTACAAAGATTCCCTAGATAAGGCTCAGGCTTTAAAAACTGCCCAGCTTAATCTTATGAATAATATTGGTTTTGCTTCTAGCGTCAAACCCCGCGGAAAACCTTTAGCCGCTTACGGCAGTACCTTGGAACAAGCCGCCGACCCTTGGACCGGTGCCGGCTTTAGCCATCCTTTTTTCTGGGCTCCATTTGTCATCATGGGAAATTGGAAATAGAAAATTATACGATCTAAGTTAGCCGGCTAGCACTTAAGATTTAAGGGCAGCACCAAATTACTAGAATTGTCGTGATTATTTTACTGCAATAAAATTTTAAAAAATTAAATTATTAAAAAGAGGATCTAGTAATGAACCATAGCACATATGAAAAATAACTCACAAATCTATCTTAAATGAGCTAAATACATTTTCCAGTAACAACAGCTATGGCGTTATTAAAACTTACCCAGGGTGCTTGAGATTAGAGTGAAAAAATATGGACTTAGGGCCCAAGACCCCTTTTAGGAAGTATTTTAAAGACAGAGAAGGTAAAGGCGCCCCTTTTATGTGGAAATGACGGCTTAAAAGTCTTAGGTACGCTCTTTTATCAAAGGCTATGCCCGCAGAAAGTGGCTAAACTGTGGGCCCTCTATTAGAAATCAGTCTCCCCTGTGGCGTTGTAAATTACCCCAAACAGCTCGTCGCGGTAGCTCCAGAGGTCCGGCCATTTGTCCACGAGCTTTCCAATATCTACAAAGAGCTTTTTAGCCCCATCTATGTCGCCAATGGTAACTAAAAGGCTGGCCATGACAACGCAGGCCTTGGCCTTTAAGTAACTTATATCTTCCGTGTTGTCCATGGACTCAATGGATTGGAAGACAAGCTTGGCTTCCTTGAATTTGTTCCTGTCACCGTAGGCGGAAAGAAGGCTCAAGGCAGCTGTGGCCCTTACGACACAAATCTCCTCGGACTCCCCCAAGAGCTCCATGGTGCTGTAGATCTCATGGGCCCACTTGATATCACCTGACTGGGCCAGAGCAGTTACCAGGTTCACTGAGGCCATAGCCCTTAAAAGTTTCACCTCATCAGTGGGAGTAAGGCGGGCCATGGAGACCAGGATCTCTTCGGCTTCCTTTAAAAGGTTGGACTTTCTATAGGACTCAAAAAGGTTCATGGCCGCCCTTGCCCGGGAGACGGAAACCTCTTCAGAGAGACCTAGGGCCTGCATGGAGATATAAATGTCTTTGGCCTCATCAAAAAAACCCCTCTTTCTTAAGGCCACAATTAGCCTCAAGGCAGAAGGGGCAAGCTCTTCGGAAAGTTCCTTATGGGTGCTTAAATCCATAAAGAATTCCTTGGCCTTGGCCATATCGCCTCTATCAATATAACTATTTAAAGCAGATATTCCCATTTTAACTCCACCAGACAAGTCCAATTCTTGAGCCATAACTTTCTCAACTTCAAACCCGAAAAAAATAAAGGGCTATTGATTCATTCTAGACGAAATTCAGCTTGTAACCAAGAGTTTTTAACACAAAAAGCCAAAAATACGACAATAAATATAAGTAATTTAATATATTTAAAAATATCGACCAGTAATTTAACTATATATATACTATATATCTAACAAAAACTTGGAATAAGCCATAATTTTCACTTTTTTGTCCCCCCTTTAGCTAGCTAAGAGACTTTTAAAAAAGTAGAAATTTTCCTCAGAGCTAGTCTCGGAACAAGAAATAAAATAAATTTTCCATAAAAAGAAAATTTGACATCTTTCCTAATTTTTTTTGAAAATACTCTAAAAGGAAAAAAATGGAAGTATTAAGTGACAGTCTTGGAGTGCGCCAAAAAAATCTATTTCCTAAAATCCTGACATAAGTCCAATCTTTGCTACGCTTACCAACTACTTTTCATTATTCAGCATTTCCTTGTCTAATCTATTAAGCATTTTAGTCACTTGAGGGCTGGCGTGAAACAAAAGTCCTACTTTTTTGTGGGTACGTCTGTAATGGCGCGGGCAAAATGAGCCGAAACGCCTTAGGATTACTGGTTTCCCTTTTGCTAAATGCTCGGAAACAGAGCCAAAGATAAGCTCTCCAGCAGAGTTGACTATATCGGACGGTAACCCTGGAAACTGTTCGATTAAACCTCCCAAAAGATCCTCCATGGTAATTTCACTGTTATTGAGAGGCATAGACACACCAAAGTCTTCACCGCCATGGTCCATGGAGTAAGCCATGGGGGCACAAGGCGCTAAATTTTCAAAATTATCTATTTGCCGCATTTTGACCCGTATTTCTTGTAAAATTAAGTAATGGATTGATTAAGAGGCTAAAATCGCCTTCACAACAGCTGCGAATTTTAAAATGCTTACTTTCTCATAAAACCTACAAAAATGTTGTTTATTCAAGCTAATCATATCACCAGGCTTTTAGTATCCCAGAAAAATACTAACTTTAAATCAGTAGCCTTACTGCATTATGGAATATCCAAAGTGCTTAGGGGAGGAATAATACCTTAAGATCAAGTATAAAGAATATTTAGGCTCCCCACTTTAGCTAATAAGTACCTTAATGAAGTCAGAACCCAAGGTAATATTCTTAGCTAGTAAGAAAGCCCTACTAGGATAAGAGCCATATACAGAAACAGAAAAGGTGCGCTAGAAGAGCTTTGTATGAACTTTTAGGCCTAGACCAGCTCACCATCCAAAGGGGAGCTTTAAAATACTATTCGATGATATATGATGCTAGATTTAAAGGCGTTTTATGGTGGGAGTGGGGGGAAATAGCTTCTTTAGGCAGTTAAAAGTCGCTAATTAGAGGCCCGGAAGGTAGATGAACTTCATGGTAATGCCAGGAGTAAAAGTGGATTTCACCGGCTCTAAAAAGGAAAAGGCCTCTCCAAAAAGCTGGCTAAAAAAGGAAGACTGGCCATCTTCATAGATGATCTTAGGCTCCTTATCTAGGGGAAGCTTTGCCAAGACCTGAGCGTGGCGAACGGCATCTGAAAGACCGCCCAGTTGGTCCACAAGTCCTAGCATGCGTGCCTCTTCGCCACTGTAGACCCTGCCGTCTGCCAGGGCACGTACCGCCTCTTCGGTCATCAGGGAACGTCCAGCCATAACATCTTGAACAAACTGCTCATAGACGTTCATTACCATAGACTGGAGGACTTCCATTTCGTCTGGGCGCATAGCCCTAAAAGGAGAACCCGAGTCTTTGAATTCTCCGCTTTTAATGACTATGCCTTTTACTCCAAATTTCTCCATGGCCTCAGAGAACTCCAAGGCTTGCATGATAACGCCTATGGAGCCCGTAATGGTACCGCGATTGGCGAAGATGATATCCGCCGTAACGGCTATGTAATAACCCCCGGATGCCGCTATGGAGCCCATGGAGACTATCTTGGGTTTCTTAAACTTATTTAAAGCCTCATAGAGCTCTTGACAAGGCGCCACCGCCCCCCCAGGGCTGTCTATCCGGATGACTAAGGCTTTGACATTATCGTCTTCATTAAAACGCTCCACTGCTTCTATGGCCCATTCAGTGGAGAAGATCTCACCTTGGATAATGAGGACAGCTATCCCAGGTTCCGATAGACTGTTATCAGAGATCTTATTGAACCCTGCAGTAAACTCGTTTACCGTGTAATGGCAGCTGCCAATGGTAAGGAGCCCCAAAATTAAGATGACCAGGGGAAATCCCCCCAGAAAAAAAGAACGACTTTTAGGCTCGCTTTTTTCCACCACCCTAACCTTGGGTACCCGTAAAGCCGGTTGTGGACGAAGAGGCTTTTCTAGAGTGGGGGCTTTGGTCTCTGGTTCTGCACCTATCTTTGGGTCAGAAGCTGGTTCTGCTCCTATCTTTTGGTCAGAAGCTGGTTCTGCTCCTATCTTTGGATCAGAAGCTGGAGCTGCTTCTTTTTTTTGAGGCTCTGGCGTAGCCGATAAATCTAGCATCCCGTCGTCCCCCCTGCCTTCAGGAGGGGGCGAAACATTACCGGCATCACCTATTTGTGGATCTTTGGGCTCCTCGGACATGATCTTTCATCCTCCAAAGACTTATAGCCCCTGCCCCCTGGCCAAAAATGGCCAGGGGGCCGAAGCTAGTAGTTATGGCTGCTGATTGTTTTCCTCAACCTCGGGAGCCGGATCGGCAGCAGGTGCTGCCTCTGACTCGGGTGGGGAAGCTAAAGCCTCAACAGGTGCTGCCTCTGGCTCGGCGCCAGGAGCTGCCTCTGGCTCTGGAGCGGGTGCCTCTGCTTCGACAGGAGCTGCCTCTGGCTCTGGAGCTGGAGCTGGTGCTTCTGCCTCAACAGGAGTTGCCTCTGGCTCTGGAGCGGGTGCCTCTGCTTCGACAGGAGGTGCCTCTGAAGCTGGAGCTTCTGCCTCTGGAGCGGGTGCTTCTGCCTCAACAGGAGCTGCCTCTGCCTCTGGAGCTGGAGCTGCTGCCTAGGCTGCAGGAGCCTCTGCCTCTGGAGCTGGTGCTTCTGCCTCGACAGGAGCTGCCTCTGGCTCTGGAGTGGGAGCTTGTGCCTCAACAGGAG
>JAITII010000086.1 GCA_031279515.1 Deltaproteobacteria bacterium | reverse complement strand
GACTTGAAATTTTGTAGTACATCAAACTAAATAATTTTTGTAGATAAATAAATATCTAGACTTTCCTCACTAGTTCTTAGGATAATATTTATAAAACTCCACTTAGCTTTTTTTCTCCCGGCAGAGCCATTTGAGGATAGAGGCCACTTTGGCGACCTTATTATTACCCCGGCGAATAATTTCTAGACATTTATCAATCCCTGTGTTTCATAGGTTTCACAGATATAGGTTTTTTTTATCCTTACCTTTACATAGATCTCGCTTCTTTCTGACGCATATGTTTAGAAATGGTAAGTAATATCTTATAAGAGTATTTTGTTTTCATGCATAGATTATGCACAATTAAATTTGAAAATGCAATAGTTTTTTTAATATAATCATAAAAAAATTTTCTAAATATTTATTCCTTTATTAATGCAGTCTTTTGTTTAAAAATATTTGATATCCTATATAGAGGAAGCTGTTTCATTGTTCTAATAATTATCAGCCAGGGTAATAGTATGTCCAAGTTTACTTGAGGCTAAGGTAGTGACCTCGCTTTAAGACATTGACTTACAAAAGGAAAGAGTCCTTGATGGGTATTTAAGGCTCTAAAATCTAAAAATTTTTAGTTTCTTTCTGAAATGGCAAATTGCAGGGCCAGATTGTGGCGCTTAAGCTATAACTGGGACCTTAAACGCGTCTTTAAGGGCAACTAGGAAAAAATCTATGAATCTTGGATCAAATTCTAGGCCTTATCTAAGACAAGGGAGGGTTTTGACCCAAGGATTTCACCTGTCTTGAGGTGAAATTCAAGGTAAGAGAAAAGGGCATTTAAAGAGAGGGTATTTAGGCTAATAGCACGTAAAGGCGAAGGAATTAAGTGACCTTCCGGACTTACCGCTCCAGCGAAACTAACCCTATATCTCATAAAGAGATTTTTATAAGATACAAAGTCCAATTGCCAGCGGACAGATCTAAAACTAATTGAAAATCCTAAGATCCAAGATAATTTTAAGCCTCTCTGGCTAGGCTCTTAGGATGTATAATCTAGCTATAGATTGTGTAATATTAATTTCACTAATTGGCGACAATTACCAAGGATTATGTAACGCTATTGGCAGGCAGGCGGTACTAAAGGGCACTTATTGTGTGGGATAAAACTTCCGAAAGTAAGGCCTAATAAAGCTTATTTTAGCGCCTTTTATGTAAGGTGTGTCAATACTTAGGGAGCTTATTGAAAGGATTCAATTTTAGAGGAATTGATTAGAAAGGTAGGGCTATAAAAACGCTTTACAGTTTAAACATTTCCTTGGACTGCCTTAAATTTTGCTTTAGCCAAAGTTCCATAAAATGGAAGTTTTTCTATAGAAAAAGTTGGAAGGTACAAACATGGGCCCAAGAATTCAGATTTGTTTTTCTAATTGGCAGTAATATCAACGATATTTTCGCATAAATTGGTGCGCCATGGAGGACTCGAACCTCCAACCTAATGATTAAGAGTCATTTGCTCTACCATTGAGCTAATGGCGCAACTAAATAAAAGCGCTCATTACCCTAGCGAAGGCCTAAGGGTAAAAGGGAATATACTCACAATAGCCCCTCATGTCAAGTAGTACCACGGATTTAAAAGGGGCCTCTAGCTTTGCCTTTCGCTTTCGGAAAACTGCCCATTTACTGGCGATTAAGGCCAAATTCCTATATAATATCAGGATAAAATCCTGCAATTTAAGGCTTTTGCCAAAGCTAAAAGGATCCCAAAAGAAAAACCTAGAAAAATACCCTCGAGGCTAATATAATACTTAAGCCTATTATCATATAATTAGTCTATTATTTTTTTAATTTTATCTACTTACTCTTTATTGCTAACTACTTATGTAATATATTTGTACTTTAATTTTCCCTCAAAAAAGGCTACGGAGCTAATAAATGCCGCAAAATCACCAAGATTTGATGCTTGCAATGATGGAGTACGAAAAGGGTTGCCCAGAACGCATCCAACATTTTTTAAAGGTCCACATACTTGCCAAAACCATAGGCCTTATAGAAGAGATTAATGCCAATGACCAGTACATCCTGGAGGCCGCAGCCCTAGTCCACGACATCGGCATACGCCCAAGCATAGTTAAATATCACAGCTCCAAGGGCAGCTACCAGGAAGAACTTGGTCCGCCTCTGGCCAAGGAGATGCTCTTAAATCTTGGGTATGACAATGAAGTGGCCCAAAGGGTAGCCTACCTGGTGAGCCGTCATCACACTTATACAAATATTGACGGGATAGATTATCAGATCCTCGTGGAAGCCGACTTCCTGGTAAACATGTTAGAGGAAGAAATGTCCTTTGAAAGTAAAAAGAAGGTCTTCGACAATATCTTCCAAACTGCCTCTGGCAAGAGGCTGTGCCGCACCATGTATAGCCTTTAGTTTTGTAAATTCCAATAAAAAGGACACCAACCTATGAAAAAATCCCTTGGACCCAATACCTTTGCCCTGCCCCTTCCCGCCTTCCTAGTGGGCAGCTACGATGAAAACGGAAATCCCAACCTCATGACTGCTGCTTGGGGAGGGATTCTCTCCTCAGAGCCCGCCACAGTTGGCGTATCCATAAGACCTACCCGCTGGACTTTTGACGGCATAACATTAAATAAGAGCTTTACAGTAAATATCCCCCATGTGGGTCTTGTAACAGAGGTGGACTTCTGCGGCCTGGTCTCCGGAAAGCAGCACGACAAATTCAAAGAGGCCTCCTTGACGCCTGTGGAAAGCTCCCTAGTCAAAGCCCCTTATGTGGACGAATGCCTCCTTGTCCTAGAGTGCAAGACGCATAAGACCCTGGAGCTAGGGAGCCATGTCCTTTTTGTGGGCCAAATCTTAAATGTATTGGCTGACGAGAGTATCTTGGACGAAAGTGGGGTAATTCAGAGCCTCAAGGCAAATCCCCTGGTCTACGGCACCGATGCAGCTTACTTTAAACTGGGTGCTGAGGTGGAAAAAGCCTTTAGCTGCGGTAAAAAATTACTGCGCAATAGCTAATTTGGCCCCACGCTTAGATTAACCCCCTCTTTAAAGGCAAGAGGGCCCCAGGCCCTTTGGGGCCTGGGGCAATACCTTCTTGATAAACTATCAAAAACTAAAACTTTTCTGCTAATGTATCTGAGCAATTAGGCTCCTTTTTACCGATTATAATTAGCTTGCCTCTTTTAGGGGCTTATACGCAGATTGGACCCTAGGAAAATATGGCACATCCCGAGATCCTTATAACAAACATGATAGGCCTTCTGGGCTTAGTAGTGGTGATAATCTTCCTTAGCCTAAAGCTCAAGGTGCCTCCCATAGTAGGTTATCTCATAACCGGTATCCTTGTGGGACCATTTGGCTTCAAGCTTTTAACTGATCCCGAGCAGGTGGAAGGTTTGACAGAGCTGGGCGTGGTGCTCCTCCTCTTTACCATTGGACTGGAGTTTTCTATACAAAGCCTATTGAAGCTAAAGCGCATAGTCCTCATGGGGGGAAGCCTCCAGATGGGCTTATGCATCCTACTTATCTGGCCTATTACCATGCTCACCACGGGCTACAAATGGAATAGCTCGTTCTTAATAGGCTGCTTGGTTGCCCTCTCTTCTACGGCCATAGTATTAAAGCTCCTCCAAGATAGGGGGGAAATGGATGCCGCCCACGGGAGGGGCTCTTTAGGCATTTTAATCTTCCAGGATATCGCAGTAGTACCCTTGATCCTCATCTTACCCATCTTGGCAGGCACGGGTTCCGGGTCCACGCCTATATACATGGTCCTGGTCAAAATCGTAGGTATAGCGGTCTTGGTCATCATCATGGCCAACTGGATAATCCCCTGGGTCATGCTCCGCGTTGCCCAGACCCGCTCCAGTGAACTATTTATGTTCACCGTGGCCCTAATCTGCCTGGGCACGGCAGCACTTACCAACTTAGCCAACCTTTCCATGCCCTTGGGGGCATTTTTAGCGGGTCTTATCATAGCCGGTTCCCCCTATGCCACCCAGGCCATAAGTTCGGTTATCCCCATGCGGGATATCTTTACCAGTTTCTTTTTCGTCTCCATTGGCCTGAGGATGGATATTAGCTATCTTCTGGAACACCCTTTCTTAACCTTGGGCATTTCCGCTCTGGTGATGGTCCTAAATGTAATTACAGCAGCTGCTGCCATGAGGATAACCGGGCTCTCTCCAAGGGTCTCAATTTTGATAGGTTTTTGCCTCTGCCAAATAGGGGAATTCGCCTTTGTGCTGGCAGCCACCGGCTCCAGCTTGAAGCTTTTACCCCCTGAAGCCTTTAACATGTTTTTGAACGTGGCTGTAATCACCATGGCCCTTACCCCCTTGGCCATAGTCCTGGGGCACAAGATCTCTCCTTGGTTTGCTGAACTGGAGCAGTCTGATATTGAAGAGGCGCCTCCAAGCTACAAGGACCACGCCATTGTGGTGGGCTTTGGAGTAGCCGGCCAGGCAGTGGCCAGGGCCTGCCACGCCATGAATAAACCTTATGTGGTCATAGACATGAACCCGGCCTCTGTCCGAAGCTTCAGAGAACTAAATGAGCCTTTGTTCTTTGGAGATGCCGCAAGCGAACATGTCTTAGAACATATTGGCATTGAACACGCTTGCATTTTGGTCATCTCCATCCCCGATCCCACAGCCACCCGCCGCATCATAGCCACAGCCCGCAAGCTTAACCCGGATTTAAAGATCTTAGCCCGCACCCGCTTTATGCTGCACATCAAGACCCTAAAGGAATTGGGAGCTAACGAGGTCATAGCCGAGGAATTTGAAGCTGCTATTGCTGTCTTCAATTCAATGCTAAATCAATTCGGCATGCCCCTGAAAGAACGCGTAGCCCAGATCACACTAGCCCGCCAGTCGGACCCCAATAATTTCAGGATAATTTCTCCCCAAGTGAGAAATGACAAAGAAACCCCCAATAGCCCAGAGGAACCCAAAGGTAGTGAGGATACTGGGCCTTCGGCCCAGTTAAAGCTGGGTAAAGATGGCACCCCAGTTACAGATGGGGATAGTTCAGAAGGCTAAGGGTAGCTTAAAAGCTTCTCGCTCTAGGGCTAAAATAATGCTATTATTACTGAGTAACTATAAGGCACAAAGCCTTATAGTTACTCCTTCTGCGACCCTTTTGGGAGCGGAATAAACACCAAAAGGGCCAGGACTCAAATAATGACAGACGCGCCTACTGACGAATATCAGACGTGCGAATACAGGCTGGAGGAAGAGGACTACGTCAATGACGTGGTACCAGTCATTGAAACAGTAACCACCCAGCTACTTGAAATCAGGGCTGATTTAAAGTCCTTTGAATACGTCACCACCATGCCACGGCCCAGTTTCAAGGCCGTGGAACGCATCTTCACCCTAGGGCGCTTTCTTATCTTCCCAGGCTTTTTCGAGGAAAGACAACCTGCCAGCGAGATAAATGTCAAATTCTCAATTGGTCAGCACTTAACGGCCCTCTATAGCCTCTTGGCTGAAGAAATTGCCCATGCCATCCGGCATGACCACATGCGCCACCAAAAGGACTGCACCCACTGCAACCAGCTGGCCAGAAAAATAGCCTTGGAGTTTCTCCAAAAGCTACCCCTTTTGCGGACCATCCTAGCCTCTGACGTCTTAGCCACCAGGGAGGGGGACCCGGCAGCTGGAGGGAACTTAGACCAGATAATCTTCTGCTATCCCGGGGTCAATGCCACCATAGCTTACAGACTGGCTAATCTCCTTTGGAAGGCACAGGTCCCATTTCTGCCCCGCATGATGACTGAATATGCCCATAGCCGCACTGGTATAGACATCCACCCTGGCGCTTCCATTGGCAAGAGCTTTTTCATAGACCATGGCACGGGCGTAGTCGTGGGTGAAACTACAATTATAGGTGAAAGAGTCCGCATCTATCAGGGGGTTACCCTAGGGGCACTCTCCCTTCCTAAAGATGCCGGAATTTCCCTCCAGGGCGAAAAAAGGCATCCAACCCTGGAAGACGATGTCATAGTCTATTCTGGGGCCACCATCTTAGGGGGCGACACCATTATTGGCGCCCGTTCAGTAATAGGAGGCAATGTCTGGCTCACAGAGAGCATTCCTCCGGATACCAAGGTCTTCATCAAGAAGCCTGAATTGGTAATTATCAACAACAAATAGTTTAGTTTTTGGCAAGGCCCTGCCTTCGGGCAAAAAACCTGCTTTTCGGGCTTGAAATACTACAATTGGGCTTTTTTTGGCAAAGTTCCCTAGAGAAAGTACCATCTTCTCCTTTGATTTCCATTGCATTTATACCTTATCAAGGTATAATCGCCTTAAGGTATCAAAGTGTTTTGCCAAATCAATTAATATTCTCAACATTTTGTGCCTTACACATAAAAAACTCCAACATATTGTCTTTGCTCTCTTTCTTGAAATAAAAGGTTAAATTCCACCTATTGGAAACACTGAAATAAGGGCCAGGCAGAATACATAAGGTGATCAAATGTCTCAAGGACTTATACTTTCAGAAAAGCGCAGCCTGGAAAGACGCGAGCTCATATACTATTTGAGGGTGCGTGATTTAGCCACAGGTAAAGACTTAGGCCGAATGGTGGATATCCATAACAATGGTTTACTAATCATGGGCTCAATCTCCCTACCCCCTGAAAAGGTTTACAACATGTCCATGGAGATGCCCAAGGCGATGATGGAACAGGGCATAAACAATGTGAACATCAAGGCAAAGGTTATGTGGTCCAGACCCAGCAAGACCACTAACTTTATGGAAAACGGCATGAAGTTTATCGATCCCAGTGAGGAAACCCGCCGCTCCATAGACAAACTGATTGAATTTTTCGCCTTGCCCAATGGGACCTTTAACCTGTCATAAGGTTTTTTCTATGACCCTTTTCCCACCCACAGCCGCCTCCTCCAATGAGAATCTCGCCAGGGTGCAGGAAGGCTTTGTCACCAATCTTGAGGTCAGCTTCGACGACTTTAAACCCTACCTTATCATCTTCTTGGCTCTTATCGTAATTTGCTCCATAGTGGCCTTTATCAGCTGGCGCAGAAGGAAGGCCCGCCTCAAAAAGATGGGCTGGTCCTCAATCTCCAATCCCCAATATATTTGGGAGATCCTAACTAAGGCTGTTTTTAGGCAGGCCAATGTCACCTTAGAACTCTATCAGGTGAACCAATCCATCATCTACAAGGGGACTTTAACCGCCCTTGAAGGGGAGTCTTTCCTCATCATGTCCCTAGCTGAATCCCCACCTGTGGACATGAATTTTAAAGACTTACCTGGTGTTGTCCACTTGAACTTCCGACCTTCAATCAAAGAACCTTTAGAGCATTACCAGTTCTCCAGCAAGGTGGAAGACAGCCGCGTTACCAAGATAAAAAACGATTGGCGGGATTGGCAACTGGTCTTTCCCATACCCAAGGTCATGACCTCAGCCCAAAGGCGTAGTTTCCTGCGCATGGAGCCCAAAAGCCCCTTTGAAATCCAATGTGTCCTCCACGAGGTGCCTGAAGATACCTTTCCCGATCCCTCGGCACTAAAAGAGGTGGTAAGAGGCCAGATCGTGGATATCAGCATCGGAGGGGCCCAGCTTTCCATCTCCTCTGAGGTCTCTTTAAAAGAGACCCAGCGCTTCATAGGGGTGATGGAACTGCCCACAGAAAACCTTGATGTGGAGCTAAATTACCCCATTTTAGTCCTCCTCATTCAGCTTTTAAGCCAAGAGTACCTCCAGAACAACACGGAACTGGGAGCCAAATCCTCCCATCTTTTAAGATTGCGCTTTTTAGGCCAATACTTTCAGGATTCCTTGAATAAGACCTGGATCTACCGCTCCCTTGCCCAAATAGCTATGGACGATCTCTCCCAATGGCTCTTGGCTTACCAGCGCTATATCATCAAAAGGAATCGCAACCTCTTGCCCATGGATAATAGTCTTAAGCCTCCCAATATGTTTCCCTCCTCGCCCCCCAAAATGAATGGACCTGCTGACAATTCCGAAAATTCTGGAGTATAACCTACGATTTAAATTTTTACTACTTGTTCCTAATTTTTAAGAAATTTATTAAGATAAAAAACCATAAAAAATGTATCTACTATTAAATTTAAAAAAATCAGTTTAGCTAAAGTACCTTCTAAAGTATCCGTTTCTGATGGAAATAGCCAATACTCTATAAATTAGCCTTACAAGCTATAAATCCTTACCCTAATTCTTCTGGCTCCACTTAGCGAAGGGTTGTAGACCCTCAATAAGAAAGGTATAAGCCAATACAGGGTGCCATGGGCAGCTAGTCTTCTAGTCTTTTCCCGCTTGAAAAAGTTTCCCAAATACTGTATATTAATCAGACACTTTTACCCCGCCTTAGCTCTTATTCTGGGGTTATTAATTTCTGGAGTTTTCATAACCATGGGCCTTATCAAGGGCAATCCTACCTTAACCCGCTATAGAGTAGTAGATCAGCTAACTGATGAATTCACTGAGGACTTCATAGGGGAAAGACTGCGCAAATTTGCCTTTATAGACATTGAAAAAACCTCCGAGGAATCCAGCCTAGGCTGGGTGGAACTATTAAACGAGCTTAGCTACGATTTTCAACTGGGTAGCTTTCGCTTTGGCCCTAATTATGCCTTCATCCTGCGCCAGGATTCCAGGAAACTCCCGCCCAAGATATTAAACCGCTACTACGCTGTTTTAGAAAACGATTTCGTCAAAAAGATAGGGCGCAAACCCAATAGCGTTAAAAAAAAGGAACTAAAAGAAAACCTCCGCCAAGACCTAATGAGGCGCTGCCTTCTTAGTACGGATCTCTATGAAGTTGCCTGGCTCACGACAAAAAATGAGCTTTGGCTCGCAGGGGCAGGGGAAAAGCTCAGAGCCAATTTTGAGGACCTGTGGCTTAAGACCTTTGGCCTTACTATAAGGCTCCTAGTTCCTGTTACCCTAGCTTTGGAGCTAGTTCCTCCCCATAGGAGGGAAGATATCTTAGAATTAGTCCCCAGCCTTATGGACGGTAAGTAAGGAGGTATTAAGCTTTGTCCCGAGAAAAAAAGCCACAAAGCCACCAGCCCAGCTTGGAAGAATTGCTGGAAGGGATGATCTTTTTAGACCTTTGGCAAGACAAGATGTTTTTAGGTCAAGAGTTTTTAACTTGGCTCTACCTCACTTCCGAGCGAGACGAGCACATTTTTGAGCTGGAAAACGGCATGCAAGTGGAGGCTTGGTTTGAAAACAGCCTCCAGCTCACCTACGGCCAGGGACCCAATAAGAGGAGCGTCTCTATTACCACCCCCGAAGACCCCAGGGATCCAGACTGGGATGAGGCCTACACCGCCTTAGGTAACAACAAAAAGGTCACAAAGGGGACCTTAAAGATAAAGTGCGAAGATAGGCAATTTCGCCTCACCCTGCCCCATGACACCCTATCCCCCCAGGGGCTAAAGTTTTCTACAGTAAAAGACACCACCGAAAGTGACGACCTGGGGAAAGCTGGCAAATTCCTGGAGCGGATTGCCACAACCGCGGACCTCTTTTCCATACTGGAGGGCCTTTTTAACCTCTTTTTGAGTCAAAGGCTCACAGAGGCCTGGGAAGAAGAGGAACTCCCTCGCCTCAAGGAATATCTATCCAAGAGAAAATAATTGGCTCTCGATGGCCCCTGTGCCAGGGAGCCTTAAATAACGTGAGGAGGATCCAAAGGCAAACATGCTAAAAGTCCTCAAAATATTACTTTTTGCCTTATGGTTCTATCCGCTCTTTGTGACCATGACCCTTATTGCCGGCTTTGTATGTCTAATTTCCAGCCTCTTTTCCAAAAAATTCGCCAGGGTCATCTCCGGTCAAGTGTGGGCTAGTGTCGTCTTAGGACCTGCCCTTACAAATCTGATTGTGACCGGGCAGGACAATATTCCCCAATGCGAAGGTGGCTACATAGTCTATTGTAACCACAGATCCATGCTGGACATCCCGGTTACTGCCATGGCCATAGAAAGACCTCTTACCTGGGTAGCTAAGTCCACTTTGGGCCGTATCCCAGTCTTTGGCTGGGTACTTAAGCGGGTCCACTTGCTGGTGGAGCGTCAGGGAGGCCCGGAGGCAGCTAAAAAGATGATAGCTGAGGCCTCAGAGCGCCTTAAAGGGGGAGAAATCATAACAATCTTCCCGGAAGGCACCAGAAACACTTACGAAGATCCCCCTCTTTTACCCTTTAAAAAAGGGGCCTTTATCCTGGCCAAACATACCAAAGTGCCCCTCCTACCAGTGGCCATCTATAACTCAGGAGCTCTGTGGCCTGCTGGGGTCTATCTTCCTAAAGTCGGTACCATCAAGGTCACCATTGGTAAACCCTTAACTATTAGTGAAGGCGAATCCCTTTCTCTTATTACTAGTAAGGCCTTTGAAAGCTTAGATGAGCTCTACCGCAATCTGGCTATGGATTCCGGCAAAGGAAATACCAAGGGTGACGGAGAAGTAAAAGGCGCTGAAACTGGCACAAATAATCCAGGATAGAAAGGCCCACATATCTGTATTTACAATTATATGAAAGGGTTGCAGATTCAAGAGTCTTAAGATTGCCCTCTTTTTGGGTATTCCACCAGAAAACGCCGCTAAAACAGGGGTATAATTAAACCGATAAAACTTATAGCTAAAGCTAGGATCGCTATTTGAGCTCTAAGCTAAAAATAGCTTAGTACAATATCTTTGAGCTTGGAATTACGTATAAAAATCAATATAAAAAAAGTAAACAAAGTGTAAAAAGTCTAATCATCGTAATCAGAATCAAGTTTTGAACAGATAAAACTTCAACGCTGACAAAAGAGACACCTATTTCCAGTTTCCCATAATTACAAATGGTGCCCAGTAGTAAGGATGTGAAAAGCCTGTCCCTTCCCAAGGTTTTAGTTCACGAGCCTTTATAGAACCAAAGGAAGCCGTAACAGTTCCTCTCTGTGCCGGTTTCCGGTCTATAAAATTATGCATAAGGTTCATTTGAGCAACTCTTAAGGCAGCTGCTTTATCCATAGTGTCACCCTGATAACGAGCACGATAAAAATTTTCCATAAGTAACCTTGTTGAAGCATCGTTCACCGGCCATAAGGTTGCCAAGACAGCTTTAGTACCGATTTGTAAAATTTCGTTACTAAAACTTTCAACTTCTACCCCATC
>JAITII010000049.1 GCA_031279515.1 Deltaproteobacteria bacterium | reverse complement strand
AGAAGCTGCCGCCCTCCAGGAGGCATTGCAAACCAGGGAAAACGAGTTCCAGGGGATAGCAAAACTTGGCCGCACGGAACTTATGGATGCTGTCCCTATAACCCTAGGAGAAGAGTTTGGGGCCTGGGCCCAAGCTATCGCCAGAGACCGCTGGCGGCTGTATAAGATTGAAGAACGCCTAAGGCAAGTAAATATTGGGGGGGAGGCAGTAGGGCTTTCCGCCCACGCAGAACGGAAGTATAGATTTGGGATTGTGGAAAGGCTAAGGGAACTTACTGGCATGGGACTTGCCGCCAGCGAATACCCCATGGATATTACCCAAAATAACGACGTCTTTGTGGAGGTCTCGGGGCTCATAAAGTCTATGGCTGTAAATCTTTCTAAGATAGCCGGAGACCTAAGGCTCATGAATTCCGGCCCCTACGGGGGCTTAAGGGAGATTTCCCTAGCTCCCATGCAGATGGGAAGTACTATCATGCCAGGCAAGGTTAACCCTGTTATCCCTGAGCTGGTTATAGAAGTCTCCATGAAGATTATAGCTAACGATCTAGCCATTACCATGGCAGCTTCCAGGGGCGAGTTTGAGCTAAATGCCTTTTTGCCCCTTATTGCCGAGTCCCTTTTGGAAAGCCTCACCTTAGCTAAGGAAACGGCTCGCATCTTTCGGGTAAAATGCATCATGACTCTGGAGCCCAACCTAGAGGGCCTCAAAGATAATTTGAATAAAAGCTTGGCCTTTGCAGCAGCTTACGTGCCCCTCTTGGGCTATGAGCGGGTATCTAAACTTATCGAAAAGTTTGGCCATGACAGCTCTTCTTTACGGCAAAAATTGGAAAAGGCCGCAGAAGCCTTGGTTACCCCTAGGGGTCCTTAAAAAGAAACTGCCTTACTTTGGTGCATATTAAAAGAACTTGGGGTGCTTGGATTAACTCCTAGCTTAAGGTAGCGTAATGGAAAATAAAAACCGCTATCTTTCTAGCCTTGTTAACCCTTCTCTAGGGGCAATGTTACTAGAAAAAACTGTAGTTAATAACTATTAGAGAGTATATATTTTCTTATTTTACGCGGCTTTGCTGCAAAAAGAGGCTAAAAAGGAAGTCAAGAGCAAATGATCTTTCTGCTTGTTACGATTGTAGGTGCGGATCGCACAGGGCTAGTGCACCAGGTGTGCAGCGTCCTTTTTGAACATAAATGCATGATAGAAGAGATTACCCAGACAACCCTTTTGGGGCAATTCGCTGGACATTTTTTGGTCCAGGCTCCAGAGGATTTAGACAATCAAATTCTAATAACCCATTTAAAGGAAAAGATACAAGATGAGGGGTTTTCCGCCAGTGTAACTCGCATCATAGGCCATGGCGCCCAGAAGCCAGGAGAGCATCTGGACCCTTATGTCCTTACAATAACCGGCCCGGATAGCCCAGGTCTCATACCAGGCCTTACCGGCACCATAGCCTCTTTTGACGTAAATATTGATAACTTTAGATCCATTACTATTTCCGCCCCAGATGAGAAAGCCGGAGAATTGCCAGCCCCTCGGGTCCTGGTCTTGGAACTTTCGGTGCCCAGCCATCTCAAAAAAAATGTCTTTAGGCAGGCCCTACTTCTAACTGCAGAGGAACACGGAGTGGAAATTAGCCTCCAACACAGGGATATCTTTGAGGCCATCCATCGCCTTTAAAAAAGTGTAATTTGCCTAAAGCCTAAAAAACCCTATTTTATCTTTTTTAAAGTTAATTGCTCTAGCGCTTTTCCTACTGCAAAACGTATGAAATCGGATATCACTTAGTCTGATTCTTCAAGTGTCTTGGAGTTCGCTGACATGGACATGGATTCAGCATAGGCTACCATTTTTTGCTCGTATTCAAGGGTAAAGTTGCTCGCTTTTCTTGCCCAAGGCACATCAATATCTTGGGTTTTGCCGCATTTTTTACACTTTACAGAGGGAAGGTTTATATGAATGTATGTCTGGTTGTTTACTATATCAAGGGCGCGCCAAGTACGAGGATGTGCGCTCTTTATTTGGCATCCTTCTTCTTTACAACATGAGGAAGTAAACGTTAAAGCCTTGTTGTATTCAACATAGACATGTGTCTGATATTTTTCTTTTTCATATAAGATTTTGTCTACATAGAAGGGCATGGAAATTCCGAATATATGTTCAAAATAGTGAAAAATTGATTCTTTTTTAGGCATAATTTCACTCAATGTTATTGGGTTGTAGCAATCTATCTCAAACACAAGATAGATCTTTCGAAAAAATTTCTTGACCTAATAATTATATCGCTTATATTATCCTTGTCAAGTACCATAAAATGATTTACAGAAATCTTTGAGTTATCGAGCTTAATTTAATCAGTGTAGGAAACACAAAATTCCTAGATTTTAGGATGTTTTAATATTTGAGAGGTGAAATTCTATGCCGCGCAAACCTAACTTACCTGAAGAAACATATAAATATGCTAAAAAAAGAATTCAAAATCCTAGGTTGGTTGATGGGCGAGATTTCAGAAAAGCCATGCTTTTTGTTTTATCATGTGAGACTGATTTTTCTATAAATGATCTTGCAAAAATGTTTAATATCAGTCGCTCTACCATATTAAGGTATCGGGTAGAAATTATAGCAAAATCAACAAAAAAGTGGAACAAAAGATTGTCAAAGAGGGTAAAGAAAATTTCTAATAGCTCAGAAAGCTAGAAGAAATTGAGTTTATTGTTAAATAGGTACGCTCTTAAGTTTTATATCCATAAAGTTTCAACACTTAATATTGCTGCATTATTTAATAGCTTTCCCTCTTTGCGACTCTTACTATTTACCCATTTTTATTCAATTTAAATAGAAATGCTACAATAGGTGCAATCTACCCAGTCTGAGCTGGATAAGGCTTATTATCTTTGGGATGGTAAAAATTTTTAAAATAAGCTCTTTAAAAATTCTAACGACTGTCTATTAAAACCCACCCTAAAACGCAAAAAGCCCCTGGCATTTTATCCAGGGGCAATATTTGCGTCTATTTTATTTATGGGAGAAAGTCACTTAGCTCTCGAGGGGTTCCTCCGTTGGAGTTTTTGGGCTTATCTGAGCCCCTGGCGCCCTCTTGGGTGCTGGAGGGTTTCCCGCTAAAATACCTATGGACTGTGTGTCCACTTGGCGTTGATTCTACGGCAGTTCCTAAATAACCGCTTTGGGAGTTGCGGTGTACGTTTACCCTGTGGCCATCGGGGGTTACTGTTTCATATGAGCCCATATAAAAGGTGTCCTCTTCGCTAGGCTCCCTGATGGGATAGGGATTGGCCTTGTCAGGCTCAGGGTTTTTGTTGGCACTTGCCTCGGAAGAGTCAGGGAGCGAGTCCGGGATCTGAGGAAGCCCTGCTAGGGACTGCTGCATGGGAGGTACTCCGTATTCTAAACTGGACCCTGCCATTTCAAGTGCCATAGTACCTGTAACTCCTGCAGCCATGGCGCCTTCTCTCGTGCTACTAAGGGGCAGCTCAGTGGGTGCCGCCAATTGTGGGCTAGCTTGTGATCCCTTATGGGAGCTATTATTAAAAGCTTCATCAGAATCATCTCTGAAGGTCATGTCCTCTGGGATAGAGTTACTGCCCTGGGCAAATTGGGTACCAGCACCTGGATTAGTCGCCCCGTTCCCCATGGCAATAGAATCATTGGCTCCGTCTCTTAAGGCCATTGCCCCAGCCCCGGCCCCGGCGCCAGCCGCCACAATGCCCGTATTGTTATAATCACCTAAGATGTCCGACTCTTCAATACCACCAGTATTTCCCGCGGAGGGAGGAAGCTCTCTATCAATTTGGGCGGCTTTAATAGTAGAAATTATCTCTAAAGTATCCACCTTGCGGGCTATCATCCTACTAACCTGTACTGGGGTTACAGGGGCTATCTTTAAGTGTGCCGTGCTCATGTCCAAATCCAAATAAGCTCGGGTCAAAGGGTTGCCTCCGTAGCTGGCCAGGGTGGTAATAAAATCGGCATGCAAAGGAGGTCTTGCCCTGGGAGTAAGGGAAGCCTTCATGAGGTCTTCAATAGTATCATCAGTTAGCCCCAATTCCATAAGGGCTTTCACGTCCAGGACATTGGGTCCTGCGGCAAGGGTAGTAGCTGATAAGAAGAAGAATATAGCTACAAGGGGAAGTATTTTTGCTATGTTTTGAAAGCTTAGTTTCTTTGTCATAAAAGGCCTCCATTAAGGGCCGAAGCATTTATTGACTTTTTTCCGGCCTCGAAGACCTCATAGCAAAATATAGACCACTTTTCGTTGTGCTTTTTGAGATTAGTACAAATTATGGTGTATTATAATTTCTGTGATGAAATTTTTGCCCCCTTTAAGTGAGTCTCAGAGGGCATCTATATTTCTTCAAGATTTTCTCTAGCAAAGGCTAAAGCCCCTGGCTAATTAATCTAAGGAAAACATAAGATTTAATATTATTTAAATCATTATTATAATAGATTTTTATTCATTATTATATAATTTTTACCTATAATAATATAAAAATAGTTGCTAAATGCAAAGCCCGGGCCTTTTCCCTTTTTGTAGCTAATTGCTAGGCCTAAAAACTACCGCTAAGTATTTCCTCTCTATAATATTTCCCGTGAATTTATAATACACAGCTGAAACCATTTAGCGCATTTTCTTTTTTGACAGAGGAGCCTAAAGAGGCTCAAATGTGTTTAAATGCAAGCTTTTAGCTAATTTTGCTAGAAAATTTGTCCTTTAAAAGGCTAAAAACATCAAGTTTTCGTACTAGGGATATAGGGATATACCTTGCTTTTTGTCAAGCCAAAGCAATGTGCTATAATAAATTTTCTAAGTTGACCCAAAACCCTCTTTTAGAGGTAGGTCATTTTTGCCAAGAATCTTGCCAAAGGGTAAAGCCAGGGCATTTGTAGGATCTTACATAGCTTTTTGCCAAGAGCGCGATAAAGATATGGCTTTTAGCTGGAAAATTGTATTTAAAAAGCTCTAATAGAGATAATTAAAACTCCATGGCCAGTAAAGTAGATAATAAACCCAAAGCCCCAAACGAAGACGCCTTGTGGACCAAGGGCTATTTGACCTTTGTCTTTTTGAATCTCTTCAACTTTATGGGCTTCTACATGCTTCTTTCCACCCTGTCTGTGTACTTGAGCCAGAACGGGTGTTCAGGTAGTGAAATCGGCCTGATTGTAGGCTCTTTCGTAGTAGCTTCCATAGCTACCCGGCTCCTTTCAGTGCCTCTTGCCAAACACTTCGGGGCTGTCCGGGTGGTGCGCGGGGGTTTAATCGTCCTATCTATAGGAACCCTGTTTTTTTTCCTCATAAAAGCCATGCCATCCTATATGGCGGCAAGGATCTTAGAGGGGGCAGGATTCGGTGTGACCTCCACCCTGATACTATCCATGGTGGCACAAATAATCCCTCCCAAACGCATGGCTGAAGGCCTTGGCTATATTGGCCTAGGGAACACGGTGTCCATGGCTATAGGGCCCCTTTTGGGGCTATTTTTGGCCAATGAGTTCGGTTTTGAATTCATGTTTACCGTCATGGCGGGTTTTGGCATGCTGTCCGCCGCCATAACCCTCTTGATCCCCAATAAGAACCTTTTTGCCTACCAAGAAGCTAAAAAACCCGAAGCTCCTCGTAGATGGCATCTGGACTGGCGACCCATAGCTCCCGCCGCACTCGCCATTTTTTATGGGGTGGCCGTCTCTTCGGTTACGACATATATGGCAGTTTATGCCTCTAATGAGCATCTCCCATCAGCGGCCCTCTTTTTTCTCACTTCGACAATAGGCACCTTATTTTCCAGGGTTTTTTCCGGGAAACTCTACGACCGTCACGGACACATGGCGGTCATACCACTGGCTGCCGCCACCCTAATTATTTCCTTTCTCCTTTTAGTGAAGGCAGCTACAGGAGGATCTCACTTCGCATATTTTCTGGCCTCCATCCTCTATGGGCTAGGGATAGGTGCTACTTTTCCCTCCATCCAGACCCTCACCCTCTCCTCTGTGCCCTCGGCAAAAAGAACCATAAGCGCTGTGACATTTTACGTCTGCTTTGACCTGGGAAGCGGATCTGGTAGCTTTATACTAGGCTCTGTGGCACAAATTTTTGGTGATTATACCTATGTCTTTTTAGCTGCTGCCATATCCATGGGGCTCTATATTCTCTTCTACTCTTACTTTTTCGTCTGGCCTAAAAAACGTCATGCCTTTGAAGAAGCGGCTAAACGGCCTTGAAATATAAGTTTAGCTTGGGGGCCCAAAAAAGGTCTTAGGATCTATTTTATAGACGCTCCGCTGACAAGAGCCAATAAAAAGCCAGAAAAATGTTTATAACCTGAAATCCGTTCCATTTTTGTTACCTACAAGATTCTAAACGCTACAATAGATGATATAAGGAATAAATAAAAATAATTATACATTATATACATTTCTTAGATTAATTATATTCTCTAAAAATTAATATTTATTTAAAAAAAGATTAATTTCTTATCAATTTTTACTTGGCATAGCCTCTTATTTATGGTATAATCATTTAAGTAGGTAAGAAGTTCTGCTACCTATCATTATTAAGGGGTGAAAAATGGCTTGTTACCTAAAAAGAGAAGTAAATGGTACGAAATATATCTCCCGCTCTGTTTCTTTTCGTAATAAAACTACAGGAAAGCCAGACAATAAAAAGACTGTTATTGGCAAAATAGATGATTTTACGGGTAAAATTATTCTCAACAAAAAATATCTTAATCTTCTACTGTCATCTAACATTGATATAGTAACACATATCGCAGAAATTGAATCAAGGTTAGGATTAAAAAAAGGGGCGAATATTTATAGCGATATTGAAAGTGACAAATTGTCAGCTTTAAACGCATCTCCTAATATTGCCTTATCTCAAACCAATAGTCAAATTATTGAACAAAATAAAATAGAAAATGAGCTAAATGCTGATTTTTCTGATTCAATATCCAAAGGAGACAACGTAGACCCTTCAGATGTAGAAGGCGTTGATGGTACTAGCGATAAGGCAAATTTATCTACTTCTGGTGATAGTCTCGATAGTGAAATGGACAAATCTAAATTCCCTGACCAAATAGGAAATGATATTATTAATTCTAATCACTCGGTAAATGGAGCTAAGAAAAATGGTAACTCTAATGAAAAATATACTAATAATTATGAATTCAATTATGGTCAAGATGATGAAATAATTTTTAGTCGCAATGATATTAAAAAATTAAAACAAATTAATTTTGGAACGACATATTTACTAGATCAACTTTCAAAACAAGTTGGTCTCACTCAGATAATTATGAATGTGTTTCCACTCCTGCATAACCAAATATTACCATTACTTTATTATCTAGTTTCTACAGGCAAGCCATTAATGCATTGTGAAGAATGGATAGATGATAATTTTGATTTTGTACCATCATCAATTATGAGTTCTCAAAGTTTAAGTATATTGTTACAAAAGATTTCAGAAACAGACAAAATTAATTTTTTTGAAAAATGGTTAGAAAAAAGAAAAGAAAAAGAATATGTAGCGTTGGATATCACTTCAATATCTTCTTTCTCTGAGCTAATCGAAGATGTAGAATACGGAAAGAGCAAAGAGGATCCCCAATTGCCGCAAATTAATTTTTGTTTATTATTTGGTCAAAAGTCAGGTCTTCCAATCTACTATACACATTTTCCAGGTAGCATCACTGATGTAGTTACCTTAATATCCACACTTAAAAAAATATCATTTTTATCAAACTCTTCATTTAATATTGTTGGAGACAAATGGTTTTATAGTAAAAGTAATATTGATGATTTAGTGACAAATTTTACAAATGTAAAATTCCTTTTTTCAGTACCAATTAAAGCACAATTTTCAAAATTTTATCATGCTCATGCAAATGATATAACCAAGGGTAAATATAATTTTGTTTGTGGTAATTCGCTTATTTATGGCAAATTCCTAAAATACCAGTGGAATAATAAACAATATTTGAACACATACCTTTATTATAATGAAGATATGTATAACCAAAAAAAACAAAACTTATATAGAGATTTACATCAGTTAATAACAGAATTTTATGATACGTATAATGGGAATATCGAAAAATTTTGTGAAATTAATAAGAAATATAAAATATATTTTAAATTTATCAAACGCTCAAATTACAATTCTTCAGGCCACTATACTATCCAAATTAATCATACTGTTGTAGAAAAAACGCTTTTCGATTCTGCTCGAATGATTATTATAGGCAATGACAACATAAACAAAATAGAAGCACTTGAGATCTACAGAGCAAAAGATGTTGTTGAAAAAGGATTTCAGAGATTTAAATCGGCTTTAGATTTGAGACACATCAGAGTGCATACAAGTGAAAGAATGGCAAACAAGGAATTTATTTGTTTTTTAGCACAAATTTTATTATCACATCTTGATAGATTAATGTCCAAACACCAACTCTATACTAAATATTCAATACAAAAATTACTGGGAAAATTTAAATCGCTAAAATTGACAATTATAAAAGATGATTCAGTTCTAAATCCTTTATCTGAATTTCAAAAGAATATCTTTGATCTATTTGACATCAATTATCCAGATTCCAATACCAAACTATTAGCATAATTAAGTTGTTTATTCTTATCCACTCTAAACTTATTGGACTTATTGGTCAATTTGGTTCTGCTGATGAGACTGAACATGGAGAGAATTTTGTTTGGTGTAATTGTCAAAGCTTGCTCGGTATAATTATGTATAATTTATCAAAATTATCTATGTAGGTAACAAAAAAATCACGGAATTTAGGTTATAAGTCAGTAATTTAGAAAACTAATAATATTAGAGCCGCCTGGAAATGTTTAATATCCAAGGGAAGGGCTGATAATTTGCTTTTTTAGGCCTCTAGAAAAAATTTAATAATTTTAGAGAGCCTAATAATTTTGGCCTAAAAGCATTTAGGCCTTTTTTTGTCGCTTAGGCCTTAAATCCGATAAGGCTTCGCGGGTATCTTCGTCCATGCTTCTTGTCTCTTCATCGTAGATCTCTAAGGCCTCTCTTCCTATCTTTAAGGGTTTGGACCAAAGCTGCCAAATGAGGCCCAAGACCAGGACTGCCATGATAGGAATAAGTATCCCTTCCAAAAGACCAAAGTGGGACATCCCCCTTCTAATGCGCAAATAGCGCACCACAGGCCAGGAAGATAGGCCTATGATAAGCAAAAGTGAAAGGGACGCCGAAACCATAAATATGAGCCCTCCGTAACCAGTGGGCACCTGGGCTAGATTTTCGGTCTCGAAGCGGGGAAAACGGGAGCCTAGGCCAACGCCTAAGGCGCAGAGCCCGGGTGTAAGAAGACAAGTAAGCACAAAGGCGGTGGTGGCCATGACCGGGGCGGCGTCCAAAAACATGTTGGTGAGATAGGTTAAAACCAGGGCCACAAACATGATGGGGACCAGCCAAAACACAAGCTTTTCCTTGATAAAGTCTTTAACCGACATGGGTGAAGAGCGGATTATCCAGTAGGAATAGCCCTCAGCTGAGATGGAGGGAAAGGCAAAGCGCAAAGATAGCGTAGCCGATACCAAACCCACCAGTCCTACATTTAAAAAGGCCAAGGTGTTTTCCAAGAAAAAGGCCTGAAGGGGATAACGCTTTAAGTTTAAGACTGAAAAGTTATACAGGTAGATAATCATAAGTGCCCCCAGCAAAAAGAGCTGGGACCACTGGGTGTGATCGCGGAAAAATATCTTGAAATCCTTTACCGCTATAGCCCGGCACTCAGGGTTCTTGATGAAACGAAAGAGATAGGCAAAGATATTTAATAATCCTCCCGCCTTCTGCCTTCCTGCACCCTCCTGGCTTTTGTTAAAGCCCTGCCAGTAGAGAAAATGGGCGCAATAGGAGGAGATAAGACCCGTAACCAAAGCCATGACCCACATAAGGATAAAGTAGATGGCTTTAAAGTCCATGCTTCTGCCGCCCAGAAAGGGCCACAGGAGATCCGAGGCCCAGGTGGTGGGAAGCATGGGGGAAGTGGGGGTCTGGAGGGAAGCCAGGTATCCGGCTATGGACCTAAAGTTTTCTGGGTTTACAAGCTGCTCAGGGCGCAGTAACCTAAAGACCAAATACAATGCCACAAAGGCCAAAAGACCTAAGATGGAAACAACGTCCTTGGTCCTGCGGGCAGGAAGGAGGTTTACCAGGATTATGACTATGGTCTGGCTTATGAAACTGGCAATTAAGACCATGGCCAGCATGGTAGGTATTAAAAGGACATAGTAAAGAAGGGCGGCATTGAAAAAATAGCCGTAGGCCATAAAGACCGGCAGCAAGAAGGCAATAGGCATCCAGGAACTGGAGAAAAGGGACTGGGTGGAACGGGCCCAGAATACACTTTCCCTATCTACTGGGGCTGCCATTAAGAGGGGCAGATCTCTGGCTAAGAAAAAGCTGGAGAGGGCGGAGATAAAAGCTGAGAATATTAAAAGCGCAAACCCAGAAAGCCACAAGAGCCCAAAGGTCTTGTAGGCCAAGATATCGCCAAAACCCTCTACCGTGTAAAAGGTGCGGATAATGCGCTTGGTAAGAAGGAAGAGGGCCGCCCACAGGGCCAGGGTAAATACAGCCAGGGAGACTATCTTGATATGTCCGCCAGGGCCTGGATCCTTTAAATAGTTCTTAAAGCCCAGGCGAGCTGGTTTTAAAAGTGTTAGATATTCGCTCATATTAGCTTTGGGGCATCTTTTAGCCCTTGTCTTTTTCTTCTTTTGGGGCCGTGGGGCCGGCTAAGTTGTTGCCGTCTTCTCTGGTGGTGAGCTCTAAGAAAAGGTCTTCCAAATCCCCTTCCTTTACCCCAGAGTGATGCTTTAGCTCCTCTTCTGTGCCCTCGGCAGTCAAAACCCCGTGGGAGATGATGCCAATGCGATCGCAGAGCCTGGAAGCTAGGCTCATGGTGTGGGTGGAGATGAATATTGCCACATTCTCTTCCCGGGCTAAGCGCTTAAAGATATCCATCACTAGTTTGGCGCCCCGGGGATCTAAGCCCACCATGGGCTCGTCCACCACTAAGATCTTTGGGCCGGGTAAGAGGGCGCCGGCCATAATGAGCCTCTGCTTCATGCCATGGGAATAGTTCTCTATGAGCTCATCTCGCCAGTCCCAAAGCTCAAAGATCTCCAGCTGCTCTTTGGCCCGGCCTTCCGCCACCTTGGGGGGGACCTTGTAGAGGTCCGCGGTAAAGTTTAGAAACTCCCAACCCGAGAGTTTTTCATAGAGAAAAGGCCTGTCTGGAATGTACCCTAAAAGGGTTTTAGCTTCCTTAGGTTTTTTGGCAAGGTCGAACCCGCCTAAAAAGATACTCCCGAAACTGGGAGCTAGAGCCCCAGCCACCATGCGTATGGTGGTGGTCTTGCCAGCCCCATTGGGACCCAAGAACCCGTAAATCTCCCCTTGCGGCACAGTGAGGGTAAGATCGCTCACAGCCGTATGCTTGCGGTAGTTCTTGGTTACATTAAAAAGCTTTATCATGTATGCACCCTAAGGATTATCTATTGGTAGATCTAAGGTAAAAACCCCATGCTCCAAAATTTATTCTGCTAAAAAGGGTTTTAGGCTTTTAGCTAAAAGGCCAGAAAAAAAACCTTTACCATTAAACAATGAGCCGCCAATTCCAAGCTCATACTAAAACGCCTTGTGGCTAGTTAGTATTTGAAAAGAAATCGCTCGGGAGCTGAAAGATAAGACCCTTTAAAAGGTCAGGCATCTTTTCAGCCAATTGGCCTTCCAATTCCGGAGGCTCTTGGGAGAGGGACAAAATAGCCCTTTGTTTCATCTCCCCTTCCTCCCGGATAAGATCTAAGCCAGCGTCCATGCGGTCCATGCGCTGGCGGAAAAGCCTTCCAGTGGCATCCAACCACTCGGTAGTCTCGGTGCCTTGGACCTTAATAGTCACCTTGAAGACCTGAACCTCGTCGGAAGCCCTGGAATCATCAGTTACCATGAGCTCGCCTGTCGTAAAGCGCATGTTCATGGGGTCAAAGATGCTAACTAAGAGGACTTTACCCAAAGGTATCTCCTGATGCGAAAGCCAGGGTACTACGCCACTTATGAGGACCGGGCCTTCAGGGGGTGCTGGGAGGTTTACTTCTCTTTGCAGGGGACCTAAAGAGGCCTTAAAGTTGAGGTTGCCACCCTCCAGCTTAGCTTCTGCCTTGGCCAGGGAAAATCCAGGTATAGTAAATTCCGCACTAATGGGCCTGCCATCCGGTCCAAAGCTCATATTGGAACGCACCCTCAAATTGTAGGACAAGCCAGCTAAATTGAGGTTAATAAGGGAATCTTCGGTAATTTTAAGGGAGCCATCGTTAGAAGGGGCTTCCACCACTCTGTGGGAAAAGCCCATGTCATTGCCTCCCACTTTAAAGACATAGTAGTCGTCAGAAGGTGTCAAGGTAAAAAGGGAAGAGGGATTAAAGATAAAATTGCCCGACCAGCCCCACCAGAAAAGGAAAAAGAGGCCTCCTAAGAGCAATGCTAGTTTTATAATGTTTCCCTTTTTCATAGAAATCACCAATTGTAGGGCCTTTCTAAGGCAGTAAAAGGACAAAAAGCATTATAAAAAATACCGCCCATAAAGGGTAAAAAAAATCTGGCTAAATCCCTTATATTAGGGGGAAAAAAATAAGCCAGTAGTTAAAAGAAGAGAAAAATTATCCCTTTACTAGTTTTTCAGCAAATTTATATGCCCCGGCTAAGATTTCCTCGTACTCCTTTTCACTAAGGCCAGCGCCAAGAGCAACTTTTTTTTGTTTCTCCGGCGTTAAAATGTCTCCGATGCTATGGGCATCGGAATTTATCAGCATCTTGGCTCCATTTTTTCTGGCCAATTGCACCACATAACCATTGGTGAGGCTGTGCCCACCCCGGGCAGAGATTTCTAAAAAGACGCCATTTTTGGCAGCTATTTTTGCCTCCTCTTGGGTAAGAAAGCCGGGGTGCGCCAGAATATCGCAGCCCCCAGAAATGGAGGCGAAGTTAGTGCCAGGTTCCACCGGCTCCACCGGGGTCTCCCCATGTACCACCACGTATTTGGCCCCCAAGGACCTGGCAGCGGCAATAAGCTCCGGTATATCCGAAGGCGGGACGTGGGTAAGTTCAATACCGGGGATAACCGTAAAACCAGGATAGGCTTTGGAGAGATCTTTTGCGGCACGCACCAAGGCCGAAACGCAGAACTCTAAATTGGAGCTATCAGCGTGATCCGAGAGCCCCAGGTAACTGTATCCTGCGACCCTTGCCCTTTGGGCAAGTTCCGCTGGAACCAATTCCCCATCGGAAAAGAGGGTATGAGTGTGGAGATCCACGACTTTTATATAGCCCTCTGCCATACAGTTTAGGCCTTGGAATTGGGTTGGGGCACATTCATGATGAGCCTTTTAGAAAAATGCTGAAATTTCACCTGGATCTTGTTGGGATAGACGACTTCAGAAACAAAGCCCACCCCGAAGGTTGCGTGGTTTATGGCCTGGCCCTTGAAATAGCTCTGGTTAATGTCGTAGGGCTGCACCTTGGCTTTGTCTAAGGACGAGTTCTTCTCTTCCCATTCTTTCAGGGCATCAATATCTTGAAGACCCTTTAGCTCGCCCTTGGACGTCGACCTACTACCCCTTGGCTTAGTGGCCGTAGCCTTTGTCCCCGTGGGTTCTTTAAGTGGCTTGGGCTTGGCCTCCGCTTTGGGCTTGGCCTTAGACTCTGTTTTGGGCTTGGCCTCCGCTTTGGGCTTGGGCTCTGCCTTGGGCTTGGCCTCCGCTTTGGGCTTGGTCTCCGTTTTGGGCTTGGCCTCTTTTACCGGCTTGGTTTCCGCTTTAGACTTGGTCTCCGTTTTGGGCTTGGCCTTAGACTCTGTTTTGGGCTTGGCCGCCTTTGTCGTGGTGGCCCTAGGCTCTTTTTTTGCCTCGCCTTTAGCTGCCTTCCCCTTGGCTTTGCTCTTTTCCTTAGAGGCACCCGAGTCCAGGTCAAAGCCTTCTACGGAAAAGGGCGGAACGCCATCGTCTTCCTCAATGGACATGAGATCAGCGGCTAGGCCCAAATCTTCAAAATCCTCGCCCTTAGGGGCTTCCACCTTGGCTGGGGCTGTTGTCTTCTTTTTCGTGGTGGGTTTCATGTCTTTAGCCTTGGCGGATTCGGAAGCTAGCGCAGGCGGACGGAAATTATGTTCCGATTTACAGGACTGACATTGCACCCTTTTGGGTTTTTCCCCATCCATGGTGACAATGGTGTGGGTAGTGGGCCTTCTGCATTTGGTACATTGGGACTCCACGTCTCCTCCAACCCTTAAGTCGTCATTGGGTCTTATTAAATCCATTTTCTACTCCCCTTAAAAAAAGCCGGTATTTAAAAAAATCTATGCGCCTAAAAGCCAAAGCTTTCAGTTTCTTAAGCTGTGGACCGGGGCAGGCACCCTTCCTCCCAAGGCTATAAAAGATGCTGCCTCCGGATAGTCAGCGACTCCCATAATGGTGGCATGTCCCAAAAGGCCCCCGTAATTTACCCTGTCTCCGGCCTTCTTGCCTGGTACCGGTATCAGCCTGCAGGCTGTGGTCTTATGATTAATTACCCCTATGGCCATCTCGTCGGCGATTATAGCAGCTAAGGTGGCGCTGGTGGTGTCACCAGGCAGAGATACCATGTCTAGACCTACAGAACAAACTGAGGTGAGGGCCTCTAGTTTTTCTAGTCCCAAAAAGCCGTCTTTTACAGCCGCACCTATTCCCAGGTCTTCAGAGACTGGAATGAAAGCCCCCGATAGGCCCCCCACATGGCTGGAGGCAAAGGCCCCTCCCTTTTTTACGGCATCGTTTAAAAGGGCCAAAAGGGCAGTGGAGCCAGGTGCCCCTATGGCCTTAAGGCCAAAGGATTGAAAGATCTCCCCCACCGAGTCCCCTACCTGGGGTGCCGGAGCTAGGGAGAGATCCACCACTCCAAAAGGAAGACCTAAAAGGCCAGCCACCTCACGGCCCAGGATCTCACCCACCCTGGTGACCTTGTAGGCAGTGCGTTTTATTACTTCCGAGAGATCCCCGAAGCTTTTGTCACCGGTAAGCATGGCGCGGTCAATGGCTTTTTTCACAACTCCTGGCCCGGAGACCCCGACATTTATCACAGCATCCGGTTCCCCTAAGCCTGAATAGGCCCCGGCCATGAAGGGCATGTCGGGGGGAATATTGGAAAATACCACCAGCTTGGCACAGGCCAAGCCGTCCAAGTCTTTTGAGAGAAAAGCCGTTTGTTTTATGATCTCCCCCATCAAGGCTACGGCATCCATGTTGATGCCGTCCCTGCTGGAGGCCACATTTACAGAGGAACACACCCTCTGCGTCTCTGAAAGGGCCGTGGGTATGGAATTAATGAGGGCGCTGTCCCCTTTGGTGAAGCCTTTTTCCACCAAAGCGCTATATCCGCCCACAAAGTCCACCCCGACTTCGCTTGCGGCCTTATCCAGGGCCCTGGCTACCCGAATCAGCTCCTCAGAAGTAAAGGGGCCGGCAAGGGCCGCTATGGGAGAGACTGCCAGGCGTTTATTTACTACAGGGATCCCATATTTTTCAGCCACCTTATCACAGGTATCTACTAGATTTTCGGCATGGGCATTGATCTTGGAAAGGATCTTGGCAGTAAAGCGTCCCAAGTCATCAGATGCGCAGTCCATTAAAGACAGACCCAAGGTGATGGCCCTTACGTCCAGATGCTCATTTTTTAGCATCTCGAGGGTCGCCGTGAGTTCCCTATCTGTCAGCATGAAAGGCTCGCTAAAACAGTCATAATATAAAAAAAATGGCCACCAGTGGCCCTTATCCCTTTTGTTCTTTTTTGTTAGTAGTAAAATCCATTAAGCTACGAGCTAAAAGCGTCAATTCGAGGTATTTGTAAGAGGTCGCAAGGCTCAGGCGGCCTTAGCTTGTCCGAAAGCGCCTAAATATGAGGGCTTTGGAAAAAAGTCAAGGTAATAGGCTGCCAAAACAGCACCGTACACTATATCATGAATAGTTATAAAAGGCAAAATATTTTCGCATTAACTTGGATTTTAGGAGAATTTTAGCAAAGTTTGGGTAGGGCACTAAAAAAAAGAGGCAATGTTAAAGCTTAAAGGTTAATACGGGGTTAGTTGGCTAGTGATAACTCTATTAAATCAAAGTGAAAAGGGCAGCTCAGATATTCACTAAAAATTAAAACTACAGGCCCAGTTGTTTAAACTACGGGCGATCAGATCTTGGCGGAAACTTTTAAGGGTAATTGTCTGAAACTTAGCGAGGAAATAAGGTTATTTATAGAGTATATTGTATATTAAAGAAATAATTAAAATTAATTATGTTAATTAAGCGTAGTTAACAAATTTAATGGCAATAAAAATATTAAATCTAACTATATCCCCTGATATAATTGGCAAAATTTAAAGACTTTCGAAATTTAATGCACTCGATGTTGCCTACTGAGATCCTAAAATCATCTACTTGGTAGCTTGTTAAGTAAAATTTGCAAGTTTTATAATACTTATTATCTAATTTCAAAGACAGTATATGGTAGATGTATATAATAAAACGCTATAGATGCGTAAAACTGAGCATTTTAGGATTTAAAGGATAATTATTATATATTTAATTAATTAGTAGCTAGGCTTTTTGGCATTTTCTAGTTAGAAGTCTAATTTTGGGAGATTTTTAACTATATCTTGGGTCTCTAGGCTTACTGTAATGAGACGTAAAATTAGCTCCAAAATATAGCGCCGATTTTCAATCTCCAAAGCATAATGGTTAGGATCGTTTGTAATGCGTGTCCTCTTGTCTATAGTTTCTTGATATCCTTCCATCGCCCATTCAATGGGAGATTTGTCGTTTATAACATAGTTGTACGCATCTAAAGGAATATCAGTAATTTTGATGTCATAATTGTAGATGATGATAGATTTATCATCTACTGAGCCATGTTTATGTCCGAAAGACATTTTCGTAACTTCTAAATTGGTCTTTTTCTCCCAAATAATCTTAACTTTAGAGTAAGGAGGTACACTCTCATACTGCAAATGGAGTTTGGAAAGTGCCTTGCCTGCTTTTACAAATTCTCGAAAATCATTGACTTTTAGAACTAAGGGAATTTGTGGTAGCGTTTTAGTTAAGTCTGAAGCAAAAGTGCTTGTATATTCAGGAGAATGAAAAAGACCATAAATATAATAGAATATATCAATCTTATTTATACGAGGATACACCAAACCGTATTTCGATTTACACTGGTTCAAAATATAATCAGTAATACACTTATGGGTTTTATATGCCACATGCACCTTAGCAGATTTAGTCCGATAAATATCCTTGTTTTCAAACTTTTCAAAGTAATATAATGGGAAACATTGAGTGTTCCCCAACAAATCAAAAGATGGAATTACATCTGTCATTATTGTTGAAAATGATCCAGTGCTTCTAGGTCCGCTAACACAAATGACTAAATTTTGAGCTTGATTTTTAGGAAAAATATGATTGGATAAATATTTACTTTTATTGAGTTCAGGGTTTAAATAGCAAATTTGTTTTTGAAAAGGTCTATATAATGCTTTAAAAAAATAGTTTTTATCAAGGGAATAAAATTTACCATCCTTAAGATCAGATCTTCTTTGGCGAAAACTTACTAGTAACTTTGAAGGTTTAGTAATAAATTTATCTACTTTTAAAGATGGATTTTCTTCTTTTGCTACTATATATTGCTTCATTTGATCATTAGATAACGATATAGACTCTGCAATATTTTCCTGTAAGCTTTCTTTCGAAAAATTATAAAACAAACTATCGCCTGCTGTTTTTAAGCCAGCAAAATAATCATTGGTAAAAAAAGTATCAGTTTCTTTCTTATCGGCTATTGATATAAAATGATTCCATGGAGAATTTGTTTGAATTTTCCATTCAGCTGATTCATTAGGTATAATCTCTTTCCACAGCAAGTCATCATTGTAGATATCATGAGATTTTTTTAGAAAAGCAAGTTTATCATTTTTAGTCATATAATATGGTACAGCAGAATAAAAAATGTGACATGAACCTGCTCTTAGTGGATTCTTTACTAAAATTGTAATAGCAATATGTCGTTTAGAAAATAAGCCAAAAATATTTTTCCCTTCTTTTTTTAGACTTATATCTGAAGTCATTTCGGTGTTGCCGCGCAAATTTAAAACATAAATTGAAGTAAATTCTTTAGCAAAACTTCTCCGCATGCCCTCCAAAGCATTGTCATCTATCCAATCAGCGCTAGTTATAAATGCTATAATTCCGGCAGCAGGATTATTTTCATCAATTTTTTCAGTGGCCCATCTGAAGGCTTTGATATAGGGATCTAATAAAGGATTTTTTGTGTCTTGATCCGAATATGTAGATGCATATGTTTCTGCGATGCGTTTTTCTAGTGGAGGATGCGAGACATTTTGAGCTATATCATTATCAGTTTTTTCTCCTATATTGAAAGGAGGAGTTCCTAAAATTACGAATATTGGCGAGCTATTCTCCCATGTAATTTCTTCAGGATTTTTCCAAACCGGATAATACGGATTACTAAACTTAATGGTACTAGCTATTCCATACAATTGGGAGGTATCAGTTAAGGAAATTTCGTGAAAGGTATCAGTTAGGGAAATTCCGTCAAAAGGTATATATATATTAGCTTTTTTAGTAAGTGACAGGTATGTGTTTTCAGTATTTATTGAAGCTATATAGTAAGGAAGCAAAAGTATCTCATTGGCATGAATTTCATTTTTATACTTTCTTTCAATGGATTTATCTATAAGTCCAGATCGCAATAGTCTTGTTATATAGGTGCCTGTCCCAGTGAAAGGATCGAAGATATGGATATTCTTTCTGGAAATTTTTCTTTCAAATTCTCTTAGTAAAATTTGTGAAACAGAGTTAATGATAAAGTCTGCTAACTCTACTGGTGTAGACGCAATGCCGCGTTTATCTACCATATCTTTAAAGAGCACTTTAAAAAACTTATTGTATAATTCCTCGATAATTTTCTGCCTGCCTCTAACATTATCTATCCCAATTACAAACTTATCTATTGTGGAACTCTTTATGAGAACATTTTTATTGTATCTATCTGGGGTATTTTTCTCTAGTATATCTGCCACTCTTTGAAGGGATTGCAATAGTGGGTTACTCTTTAAATAAGAATAATGGCTAAATACTGCTTCATATACAGGATGGATTACCATATGTTGGGCTAACATGGAGATAGCATCATCTTGATCGAGTGTTGGACTAATATTTTCCCTAAGAAAATTTAAAAAATTTTGAAACTCATCATGCGCTTTTCCGGGATTTTGTACTAGATACTGAAATTTAGTAATATAATCCTTGACTAATTTACCGACACTTTTAGCCCAGGGTATCATGTGACGGGGGCTGCCCATTTTTTTTCCCAGCTGAGCATAGATAGAATCTGGGTAATCTTTTATTTCATCTACCGATGGTATAAAAAGACGCCTTGATTTTGCATTTCTTACAAACTGTATAGCTTCAGCACAAGGAGAGTCGATTAAAAGCCATCCGCCGTCAGTTGGAATAGTTTCATTGAAACGTATTTGGTTAATCTTAGCGTTAAAACTGTCATCGTGAGCCTTTAAGGCGTTTAAGACATCCCACACTACCTGAAAAGTACCACTATTACAAAAGGTTTCTGCAGAGACAACATCTGTGGGAACAACAACAGGAATTATTATGTAGCCATATTTTTTGCCCATAGCCTTGCCCATAACAAGCCCTACAGACTGAATTAGTTCTATATCAGAGTTTGTTTGTGACATGTATATGACAGCATCCAAGTTTGGGACGTTACAAACTTCCGATAGGCAGCGCTCATTAGTTAGGATATGAGAACTTGTCGGTTTCATTGGAACATTATTCAACCAAGACATTTTTTCATTCCGAATGGCGGCTGGCATTGTACCATCAACATGGTTAGCTGAAACAGCTACTAATTTTTTCCTTTCAGATGGATCCAATTTATCATAAACATTGTCCTTGAACTTTTTAAAAATCTCTGCTACTGTTTTAGAATTATTGATGGTTTCGCAAAAAGCCATAGCCCTTTCCATAGCCACAGGGTCAAGATCATTTAACATACCACTTTTCGTATACACCATCTTACATAAGGCAAAAATGGAGCCAATGGATTTAACCAGATCGTTTTCCTCAAATTTATTTTGGCCATCTTCATTCATTTTTTTCAGAGTCTTTGACAAAACAGATGTTGGTTTCAACATTAAGAGCAAAACCTTATAATCAGAAATAAGATTTTGTTTAACAGCCTTACTAAAGTCCATGCGGTAAACTTCAGCCCCGTAGATTTCAGGATCGTCCATGGAATAGATAACAGCTGAAACCTCTTTTCTCCTTGTTCTGACTTCCTCTCCATAAATTATGGGGGTGGCTGTCATATAGAGGCGCTTTTTAGCTGGAAGAAATTTCTGGTCATGGACCAGAATGAAATTATTTCCATCTTTAGCTTTCATTACGCCGGTAGTCCTATGGGCCTCGTCACAGACAATAAGGTCTATTTTGCTTCCAGTATCGGAAATGGCCTTGGCAACTATGGGTAAGGAATCATAAGTCGAAAAAATTGCGCAGAGCAGGCCGGTGTTGTTTCTTTTAGCCAATTTTAATTGATAGGCTATTAGCTCAGGTGAAGTAGAGGCAGGAATGCCAAGATATTGAGCGTCCACATAGGAGGAATCATCTTTCTGACTTTTGGTCAATTCTTGTGATATCTCATTATCGGAGTAGACGCAAATGGAGAAAAGTGGTGCTCTTGATTCAGTTCTCCATTCCTTTAAGGCCTGCCCAACTGAGGCTATGGAGGGGGCAAAGTAGACTACCAGGCCGTTACCGTGGATCTCATTTTCAGCAATCTTAAGAGCAGTATAGGTTTTGCCAGTCCAGCGGGGTAAAATTAGTTTTCCCCTGTCTTTTGTTTTAAAGTACTCATGGAAGGCTTCCACCGCTTCCTCGTGGTGCGTCTTTGGCTTTTTTCTATATGCTCGGGCCATTGGACCGTAGAGCCCGCTATCCAGTTTCCTCCAGTCAACTGGAGCTGTTTCCAGCTGAACTAGGGTAATCCATTTGCAAGGAGGGTCCAGACCCCTAATTGCATCTTCAGTTTCTTTGCTCCAATTGTCAGTGCTGGAGATAATAAGCCTTAGCTCAAATTTTTTCTTTTCGCCGCCTAGACCTGTAAATTTTTTGTTGGAAGTGGAAAGAAAGTGTTCTAAGCTTTTCATGCTCAAGGAAGTTTCCCACTGGGAATTCTTACACCTAACCGCCCAAAATGAGCCCTCGTTTGTTTCAACTACTATGTCTATCCCTGGAACTTCTGAGTCAGCTAAGTCCTTCTTATAGGGGAAGTCTATCCATTCCCAAGCATCCTTGATTATTGTCCCATACTGAGGATCGGTCTTTAAAAAAGAGATCATGAGATTTACAAAGGGTTCTTCCCCCTTGTTCTCTTGGGGCATTGACTCACTCAGGTGTTTAGCTATTATTTCTTTGAAGTTCATGGGGAAATTTTTTTTATAAAATATTAAAAAGTCTATACCTTACCAATAACCAAGCCCACATAGAGGGCAAACTGCTGGAACTTTGAGCGCCTGTGGATCTGAAATTTCCTTACTAGATCGAAGGTCTTAAAGATCCCCATTCCTTTACGAAGGCTGATAAAGGCGTCTAAAGTCTTTTTATTTTCATTTGTTAGTTTATCATAGATTTTTTGCAGTGCAAGGATATTTTTATTGTTCATCTCCCTATATGAACCCTGCCAGGCCTTTCTTATACGTGACAAAAGAGCAAAAATACCTTTGTTGGAGCCAATGATGTTATCCGTATGCTGACGGTAACGTAAGGTGGGTTTGGGGTCATAGATAAGCTGACCTCCTACCCCCGTTACCACCTGATATGCCCACCAATCATGGCTGACTGGTGCAAGCCCCAGCCCTAGCTTTATGAGCTCTCTGGCAGGTTGATTGAAGACCATGGTGTTGGCTCCGGCTAAGGATTGCACCAGGGCGTTGGAAAAGCTGGGAGGAGGGGTGGAGCGCAAGGGAGACATACCCAAAATATTGTTGTGCTCGTCCACTATAGTGGTACGGGAGCAGTAGAGAGCAGGGGTAGTATCTCCGTAATGCCTCAATTTTTCTATGCTCTGGGTAAGTTTGTAAGGACACCAAATATCATCTTGATCTGCCCAGGCAAAGTAGTCGCTATCCTGTGCCCTATCTAGTAGAGAGAGAAAATTCTGGCAAAAGCCTTTGTGGGGGCCATCCACTATAGTGAGTTTTCCTTGTGGCCAAGTATCTTGAAATTTTTGCAAAAGCTTTAGGGTGTCGTCTGTTGAGCCGTCATCGGATACTAACAATTCCCAATTTTTATGCTCCTGACTTTCCAGGGACAAGAGCTGCTCTAAGAGAAACTTAGCTCCGTTGTAAGTGCCCATCATAATGGTTACTTTATTTTCCAAATCGGCCAAAAATTGTCTCCCTTTTACTTTAGCTTTTTTTGGGGCTAGGATAATTATTCCAGTGCCTAGGGCCTAAAGTTATTTACTTGTAGCTTTTTCGCCATTTAGAGGGATCTGGCTTACCCCGGAGCTAACGGCTGCGTCAAAGACTGCCCCCGCCATTGTGGAGACAAGGCCAGGGGTTAAGACCTGGGGAATAATAAGCTCATAATCCAATTTTTCTGGCTCTATCATCTGAGCCAAGGACAGGGCTGCAGCCATCTTCATTGAAAAATTTATGACCTTGGCCCTGGCGTCTATGGCCCCACGGATTATCCCGGGGAAGACCAGGCAGTTGGTGAGCTGGTTAGGGAGTACTGGACAGGTAGTCGCTATTATGGGGGGCCCCCCGTCCCATTTGGGGCGGGAAAAGAGGTCAGGGGTGCAGTCCGTTAAGTAAAAAAGGATAGGGTTTTTGGCCATGGAGCTTAAGAGCTCTTTGTTCAAGACCGGAGGACCGGAAAGGGATATAAAGATATCGGCGCCCACTAGGGCTTTAGCCGGGCTCCCTTTTACCTGCCTTGGGTTAGTGTCTTTAGCTAGCTTTTCTTTTACCCAACTGGTAGGCCCAGCCCGGCCCTTGTGGATGGTCCCAGAGCGGTCGCAGACGATGATGTCATTTGCCCCAGCATCTTTTAAAAACTCCACCATGGGCATGCCCTCGGCCTCTGTGCCGGATAGGACAATCTTGGCTTCAGCTAAGGTCTTATTTACAAGTTTTAAAGAGTTTAAGAGGGCAGCCAAGCAGACTATGGGTATGCCGTCCAGGTTATCCTGAAAGACCGGCAGCTCGCTTTCCTCCATGAGGCGACTGCGGACAGCAAGGCACCTTTGCTCATTTATTGCCTCCAAATTGATAGCCCCAAAGGAGGGGGCCAGGATGGAGACTGTGCGGACCATCTCGTCTATGCTGTGGGAGTCTAAGACCAGGGGAAAGGCCTCAATTTGAGCCAGTTTTTTATAGATTGCCGCCTTTTTTTCCACATAGGGGAGGGCAGGCAAGGGCCCGATGTCCCCTATGCCCGGAACTCCGCTCCCGTCGGAGATGATGGCCACCCTGTTCCAGCGACTCGTAAGCTTCGATAATTGTTGAGGATCCTCTGCCAGGGAACGGCACAGGCTAATGGAACTTTTAATGTAGGCAAGATCTATCTCTCCGTCGTATAAAACCTTGTAAAGCTGTGCGTTCATAGACGTTTCCGTTTAAGGGAGTGCTTAAGATATTTCTTTGTCCGCTTGCCCCTCGTAGTTGGTACGGTCCACCCTGTGTTGGAAAGAACGGCGAGAAAGACCCAGGAGGGTTGCTGCCTCGGTCTTGTTTTCATTGGTCTTTTCCATGGCCTTTTGGATAAAATAGCGTTCCACATCCAAAAGGATATTGTCTAAGACAATGTCACGCCCCCTCCAGATAGGTGCCAGTTCCTCCGGAACTGGGGGCCTGGGAAAGCGGTCTTTGGGGATGGTGGGAAGTTCCACCGGGTTAAATTCCGCTAGGGAAAAGGCAATAAGGCGAGTGCGTAGGCGCCAAGGACTTATGCTAAGTAGGGATGCTGTCCGCCCTCTGGCACCACCGGCAAAAAGGAGGGCATTGTAAAGGTAATAGCCCTCCAGGGAAGTTAAGATATCGTCAATTCCCCCTACTGGAAGCTTAAGTTCATTGCGGATCGGATCTATTTCCTCATTGACAGGGGTTATATCCGGACCAGAGGGCAAGGTGGCTGGTGTTAAGGGGAGGGGAGGCAAAGATGTAGCTGTAAAGCTTTCTGGAAGTGTGCTGCGCTTGAAGTCTGCTAGCCTTAAGCTTTCCGGAAGGATTATATTAGACTGCTCTAAGGCCACTGATCTCTCAATAATATTTTCCAATTCCCGCACATTTCCGGGAAAATGATAGCGGGAAAGAATATCTAAGGCATAGGTGGAGAGCTTACGCACATCTTTCTTCTGCTGGGTGGAGAATTTTTCCAGGAAAAAGTGGGCCAAAAGAGGTATATCCATGGCCCTTTCCCGCAGAGGGGGGATGCGGATATTTATGACATTAAGCCTGTAGTAGAGGTCTTCGCGGAACCTACCAGCCATGATCTCGTTTTCGAGGTTCTTATTGGTGGCTGCTATAAAGCGCAAATCCACCTCTTGTTCCACATTTCCCCCTACTGGTCTAAAGGTGCGCTCTTGTACTACCCTTAAAAGTTTAACCTGCATTGGTAAGGTAAGCTCAGCTAACTCATCTAGGAAGATGGTCCCGCCATTGGCAACAGCCATGAGCCCCAATTTATCGGTGGAGGCCCCGGTAAAGGCCCCTTTTTTGTAGCCAAAGAGCTCGCTTTCCACCAGTTGCTCCGGCATGCCGCCACAGTTTATAGCCACAAAGGCCCCATCTGCCCTAGAGGAATTGGCATGTACCGCCCGAGCCACCAGTTCTTTCCCGGTACCGCTTTCTCCCGTTATGAGGATGCTGGTAGAGGTTTGTGCTGCCCTTTTGATAAGGTCGTAGACTTGGAGCATGGCAGGGGAGGCCCCTACAAGTCCCCCGAAACGCTGGTTGTGACGCACCATGTCCGCCAAGGCCTTGCGCTCTAAGTCCAAGTTGTGATGTGCCAAGGCCGAATCGGCCGCAGTTAAAAGGTCCATGGGCTTAAAGGGCTTAGGTATAAAATCATAGGCTCCGGCGCGCATGGCGTCCACGGCAGTTTCATCGTTGGCATAGGCGGAAATTAAGATGAGGGTGGTCTGCTTGCCTGCCGCCCTTAGGCGCTTTAAGACATCTAACCCGCTTATCCCTGGCATCTTTATGTCGCTTACGATGAGATCGTAGTCGTTTTTCAGGGCCATCTCCAGGCCATCTTCACCATCGGCTGCCAGATCCACTAAGTGTCCAGCCGTGCGGAAGATCATCTCTAAAAGTTCCCGTAAGCTTAAATCGTCATCTATGGTAAGTATCTTACCCAAGTCTATCCCCCGTACCTACAAAAGTTTCTCCATATACAGTACTTTATTTTAATATACCATAAAGTGTAGGATTTTGTAAAAATAAAAAACAAAAGAGAACAGCTAAGCCTCTCATAAAAAAGGCAAGGCTCTTTCTAAGCGCTCTATAAGCCTGAGCCCATAAAGGACCATGGGAAGCTAGAACTTATCTTTAAACATTGAAACGGAAATGGATGATATCGCCATCAATTACCTTGTAGGTCTTCCCCTCCAGGCGAAAGACCCCCTTTTTCTTGGCCTCGGCAAAGCCGCCTGTGGCCTTAAAATCATCGAAAGCCACCACCTCTGCGCGAATGAAGCCCTTTTTGATGTCTGAATGAATTTTCCCAGCTGCAGTTAAAGCGTCTTCACCCCGAGTCAGGGTCCAGGCCCGGCACTCGTCTTCGCCCACTGTAAAAAAGCTAATAAGTTCCATGAGTTCATAGAGCGTCTTTATGACTCTAGCCCTGCCGGGTTCTTTTAAGCCGTAGTCCGCCAGAAACTCTGGGGCTTCCTCCGGCTCCAAGGCGGCTATCTCAGCTTCCAGGTTGCCCCGTAAGCTTAGTTGGGGCAGGGGGGCGGAAAGCTTAAAGCTATCGTCTCCATCATCTGGATTATTAACCAACACTAAATAAGGTTTAGCCGACAGGAACCCAAAGCCCTTGAGCAAGGGGGCACAAGTAATCTTAGGCTCTCCCCTCAAGGGGGTATTGGCTTCCAGCAGCCCCTTGGCCAGGTCTAATAGTTCGGCTTCAATGGGGTCAGCTTTTTTGCCCCTCTTTCTTTCTTCCCCCAGGCGCTCCAGACGCTTTTCCACAGAAATATAGTCAGTTACTAAAAATTCATTCAATATCTCCTCGGCCTCTTCTAAGGGGGCTTGCGTTTTCTGGGAGGGGTCAGGAAAATTACGCACTACCAGCAAAAGCACGTCGCAATCCCGCACCTTTTCCAGAGAAAGCCTAATGGACTCATTTTTGTTCTGGCCCAAAGGCCTCGCGCTAAAGAGCTCCAGTTTTGCCGGGGTATGTTTTTTGGGGTTAAAAAGGCCGGATAGATAATCCAAGCGTGCATCTTCCACCAAAGCCTCCCCCAGCCTTTGCTCGTTTAAACCCTCCACCCGGGGGAGTGCGGTGAGGGCACGGAAGACGGTATCTCTACCTGAACCAGGAAAACCTATGATTCCAGCTTTCATAAAAAATCTCTATATAGTGTGAGGTATTAAATAGGATGTAAAGTATTTGAGTGAAAAAGGGCTAAAAAACACCTGAAAAAGGGTTCAGCGGTAAATATAGCTTAGAGCTTAGTATAACACCCCCACAGAATAAAAATGATGAAAATAAAATGGAAGTTTAGAATAGCTTGTCGCAGCTTGCATGTTGGGAGCTTAAAATTGTCATTTAAAGTAGCCAAGCTGCCTGGATTAGCCTAAGTTACTAAAAGCACCTAATCAATTTAGGAGCTTTGCTAGGGCCTTAATTTAGCTAGTTTTTTTAAATACCCTAGCTCCGAGATAAAGATAATAAAAGGTTTCACTAGAAGCTTTAAGGTGCTAATACAAAAGCTACAGAAGGCTGGATGAGAAAAGAGATTTATTATCGTATGAAAGCTTTATTGTGTTTGTAGAATATAATTATATATAACTAAAAGTAATTTTATAAATTTTAACAAATTTTAATTGTGTCACCACAAAACCATGGGGGCATAAAAAACAACAGCACAAGACCCTTAGGTGTAGAGTATTTTTTTCCCAGAGGAAAGATATATTAAAGGTTTAGGTATAGCTAGTGAAGTTAATCGGGGGGAGTCAAAGAAATGAGGATAGACGAGATATCCTTTGTCATATGGCTTAAGCTTGCCAAAAGATCCTCCTGACGAGGTTGGCCAAAAACCATCCGGTAAAAAGTTAAGGAGCGCTTAAGGCGCTTAAATTGGTCGAGTTCCCTGCTGTAAGGAATTAAGGGTACGCGCCGTTCCACTCGGGCAGAGCCTTCTTCGAAGATCCAGTAAGGAATAAGATCCGATTGCCCAGATTCTTTATCCTGCGCTGCGATATCAAAGAGAATTTCCCAGGGGTCTCCTCCAACATAAGGGGTTGGAAAAGCCGAAAGACCATATTTTTCGGCTACATTTTTCCTGATGGCATGCCCTTTAAAGCGCTGTATCCTGCCTTCGCGTTGCTCAAGATCAATGGGGTTAGAAGGAAGGTTCCAGTGCATCACTGCATGACACCAAACATGAAAATCTAATCCTTCTTGGCCTATCGAGGTTGAGGCAAGTACAAATGGACGAAAAGGTGAATTGAAAGCTAGTTGAACTAATTTAGCGCGAGCTATAGTTTGGCTATCTTCATTTTTAATATTACTGAAGCGAAGAGCAAAGTGGCATTGGGCATTAAAATTATCAATACTGAAATTGTCGCGTGAAATTTTTATCTCATCTATTTGAATGCGTGAGGTTCGTAATGTCAAGACTTGGTAGATGTCTTCAGAAATTAATTCAAATAGCTCTTCTGCGGAAGTATTGTGGATATTTGAATGACCGCAAACATTATGTACGTATTCATCTAGCATGGCTTGAAAATTACCATCTATGCTATATTGAATTACAAGGTTTAAAAATAAATTATCTTTAGATTTTCGAAGCATGTGAATAGTTTCGGGTGAATTAAAAAAAGAGCGAAATCCGCATGCTATTTTAGTGGCAGAAATAAAAAGATCTTCATCATACGGGTCTATATCTTTAGCAAGTCTCTTTAGAGTCCGCAAGGCACACACCCCAGGTGAAGCCAAAGAAAGATCGCAAAGCCGGTCAGCTAAATCCTTAGGTTTGGGGCCTAAAGTTATGGTACCTTTGATTATTTCTAGCAGTAAATCTAGGTGTTTCTTAATATGTGTACTTTCGGTAAGATCGGAGATAGTTTCAAAAAATTGAATAAAATTTGTAGGGATCTTCCTACCGGTTCTTGTGCTATATTTCGCATCAAGAAGAAAGGGTGCCGCCCAATACCATCTGTCATCAGTACGTCTTCCAGTATTGCCTTCAGGTAATTTATCCAATAATTTCTGACATATAAATTTTATAGTTGTCTTCATATCTATGATATCAAGAAGTTCTTTACCATGCTTAAGGGCGATAATGAGCGGATCTATTTTGGTGGCTAAAGTATTAGACGGCCACATCCAAGACAAAAGGGACATTCCAGTGGGAAGTTTAGTATCTGTAGATATACTAAAATTTAATAATTGAGATGTTTTAGAATGAAGCTGTTTGCGAGATAATTGGGTCTCGCCTATCATTCTTCTTTCCGCTTCATAGGAACAAATGGTGGCAATTGCGTTGGGAACAGCATTCCAGGAAGAAAAGACCAATATCTTGGTTAAATTTTTTTTATCCTTGTATACTCCATTTGGTTTCATATATGGCATAGAAGGTGGTAACCATAAAAGCTGCCACATGCCATTATCCAAGGTGTCTTTAAAGAGTAAGCGCATTCTAGGATTCGCTCCATCAATTTCCTCATAATTATCTAATTTTTTCTTACGTAATATTTCTTCTTTAGCGGTAGAAAGCTCAGATATAAGCTCATCTGTGGGTGATTCCAATTGAGAATCAATCTTTTTTCTAAGATCATAGTCTTTCAAGAAATTTAAAAGGTAGGGCATTGATTTCCAGTATTCAATAATATCTCCTGCTTCAAAAAAAGATGCGACTTTTTGAACTGTAGCGGCATGTACAAGATCTTTGGGCACAAGAGGGGCCGTTCTTTCTTTTACTTCAAGCATCGAATTACGGTCGATTGTAGAAACAACCCTTTCAGTGCGGCACATGACTTGCAAAAGAGCTTTTTCAAGGGCATTTTTGATATTTAAGTCAATTGAAGTGGCGTTGTTTAGTGCATGAAGTGATAGCCGATATTTGGACAAAAGATCTTTTATCTCTTCTAGCTTATTAGGGTCATCAAATAGAAACTGCAATGTTGCCATAAAATCGGCATAGTGGTCTTCTAAATCGCTCTCCCCATCTAGGGTGTACATTTTGTACGGAGTAGCAGAAAGTAAAAGTATTTTAACGTTCTTGTACTTAAAGAGCTCATTGGCGACAATGGACGTATAGTCATCACAACTCAAAACATGCTTAAATCGTTGAAACTCATCAAGAATAATCAAATCTGGTTCTAAAGCTGTAAGGTTCGTTTTAGCCAGTTCGGTTCTAAGTTGTCCAATGAGATTATTGCGTAATTCCTTATTTTCAAGTGAAATATTATTTTCGCTTCTATATCGTGAAAATCGATCACAAGTTTCTTTTAGTAGCTCGAATAATTGTTGATTCTTTATAATTCTCTTTTGATAGGCTTTTGAAAGATCTTCATCGAGATCGTCTTGTTTTAATTTTATAGTCTGTTCGTCCCAGTTTTCTTTTTCCACTGAAACCTGCAATATGTTATGTAGTCCTTTTCGTATTTGTTCAAGTTCATTGGTATCAGAAATGGGTAAATTGTGTAATACTCGGTAGATAATTGCTCTTTCATCAGAACGACCGCTACTGTGGCCAGATAGGAGGTCGAATGCTGTACCAGGAGTTAGACTTATAAAATTGCCTAAGTTGTCAGTGTTAGTAAGATTTTTTACATCTCTGATAAGGTAGGTAAGACGAGTCGATATGGAAAAACCTTTGCTTCCTAATATATTGAGTTTGACTACGTTTTGTTTAGCTATTGCCTCATTAGAGCAGATGTAAACCACATCATATCTCTTTACTCTGTCCTGCATGTATTCCAAAGATTTGGCGATAACGCCTTTGGCAACAAATGTTTTTCCAAGTCCAACCTCATCTGCAACTAAAAAGCGGTTGGTGGGATTAGCTCCGTATAACCTATCAAAAACATACTCAACCGTCTTCCTCTGGAAGTCTTTGAGTTCTTTTAAATCTTTTTCAGCTGAATAATGGTCTTTAGTCATTAATCTCACTTATGGCTTCTTCAAAAATTGATAATAAATTTAGATAATCCTCAGGGACGATGGAATTTTCAATTGTTGGCACAAGATCTTTAATAGAGGAGGAGATTGCCGCAATTTTATGTGGCGATTTAGTAAGCACGCGAATCATTGTTTCAAGCAGTGGGTAATCATCGCTCTCAGAATATCGGTGACTACGATTATAAGACTCACTTGAGCTATTTCCTGAAAGTAGTTTGGATACTACCCCATCAAATCCAAGAAATAGGACAATATGATTAAATAATTTTTGTTTATCATTAATTATATCATTAAAAATAGCGGATTTGCGCTTACTTGGAATACCAGTAATGCTAAGATTGCGTGAAAATTTTATTGAATTATCGTAATTATCTCCTAAAATATCGTCGTAAGATTTGATTTTAAGTTCGAAAGCTATGTATCCAGTTATATTTGCTAAGGAGAACTCTCCGAGACTAGTTTTACCTGATTTTTCACTATCCTTTAGAATTACAGCATTACAATTATTTACTGTTATTGGCCATGCAGAAATACTTGCAATACCATCAAGATGCGGTATTTTTCCCAGCAATATCAATTCCCAAAATCCTTCTCTAGAACCAGGTTTGCATTTAATGGATAGTTCTGTATCTACTAAAAGATGTTTGGCTTCTTTAAGGATTTTCTCGGCTTCTAAGCCTTCGTTGTCAATAACAAGATCGTCTGATTTTGTAAATTGAAGGAGATAATTTCCTATTCCATTTGCTCCAAGTAAATCCTTAATTCCTCCTATTTTATCTTTTCTACCTGTGAGCTCTACTAATATTTCAATGTTGTTCTCATCAGCATTTTTAGAATAGGAAAGACCGGCGGTTGTTGCGTTAGAGGAACCCATTACTAAGTGGGTATATTCTGAACGGACTTGAGTCTCAAACAAATACATCTTTGTGTGCAAGCCATGTGCGATAAGTTGCTCTGAGTCATTGCAATCTTCGCCATCCTCAATTTCCGCATATTCATTTAAGTGATAACATTTATTAAACTTTTTTAGGGTACTTTTGTTTAAAGACATCAATGTTTCAGGGCGAGATATTAAGACTTTTGTATTTTGGTTGTTTTTTGTTAATTTATCTAAGGCAGAATTTGAACAAAAGGGTGAAATAACAAGCATATGATTGGATTGAGGAGGCTCCCATTTATATTTTTGCATCCATGGAAGATAAAACTTTATTTCCTCATAGTTTTCTGGCAGTTCCCAAATAACATAATTAAGCTCGTCGGCTAAATTTAAGGTTTGTTCTTTTCTAGACTGTTCCATGGAATATTCAGCTAAATTTGGAAGCATTTTAAAAAAAGCATTTAAAGGATTATTTGAATTTTGCTTCTTACTATTTATTCTCCCATCAAGTTTTAGTATAGTGTCCCATGACCTATCGTATGTCATATTTCTTGTAAGGATCAATAGGCGATATAAAGCACTTTCGTTTTGATCTGGGTCCACGTATTTTAGCGCCCACACTTTTGGATGAAAAATGCCGCCATCTTTTCTTTTCACACTAATAACCATTCTATCCAAGTTGGCAAGTAGGGGATTTGTCTTTGCGACAGGTGGAACTTGAGACTCTCCATGTTCAGTGTAGATGGTAATTTTGTTTTCAAGGATGCTTAATCCAGTAAGTATGACAATAGGGTCAATATCATATTTATCATTTGCAGATAGTGATGACAAGTGAACGCAGGCTTCCAGCACAAAAGCTGGGTTTATGGAATAGGTTGTAGCTACTGCTACTTCTAACTCCATACCGAAGGGAGGTATCAGAGCTTCAGAATATTGGTTTGGCTTATTTGGATTTAACATCTACATTGTTCCTTTATTTAAGCCCTGAAATAAGTCTTTTAATAGTACCTTTACGTTATTCCACCTGAAAATGTATGTTCCTAGGCCTGAATATCCGCTCCACTGTTCAAGAGCTTTTTGGTTAGTAAATCTTGAGTTGATTTTTTTGAGTGATATTTCTCTTCTTTTTACCAACTCAAGAGCTGCAGGATCTGAAAGTAGATCTTTTGTTAGATCTTTTACGAAACTTATCCAATCATTTACAAAATGAGTCGTAAAAGTAGTAACTCTGTGTTTGGAATTACTCGCTATTTGCCAGAAACGCTCCAAAGACCAATCATTAATCTCATGGATAGTTTTCATTCGAACATCTTTATTCCATTTTTTAAATGAGTTTTGGTGTTCTTTTGCTAGCTCTTTATTGTTTCGTAATTTGGCAAGCTGGAAGTTATAGGATATAGCCGCTCCTTCCATTACATCTGAGAAAATCCGAGCATGAGCTAAGATTTCTTTATGCTCATCTGAAAACTCACTATAATATGGATGTCCCCATGGAGTTTCTGAATCAGCAGTCTCAGGCAAATTAGCTAAATATGAAAGAAGGCTACCTTTGCATGAATCATTAATGCGATCCAAAATGAAATTGGATTCTTCTTCAGTTAATGCAAACTCCGCTTTAGCAGGAAAGTTTTTTGGAATAGGTGGCAAGGCTGGATGCCATGTATCTTTTTGATATCCAAAATCTATATCATCTTTTTGATTTTTAGATCCTTTTCTGTGGGCATTTAAAACTTCTCTTTCCCTATAAATATCGTCTATGATTTCGTGGTAAATCCATTGCGAGCAATTTAACCTGAATATTCCCCAGGTTCTAAGGGCTGACCAATACACATTGCTCGGCAAACGTTTTATGTCTGTGCCTGCTGCTTTTCCAAAAATACCGGCTCTGTCGTCGGTATCCATAAGAGACCCTATCAAATTGCGTTCTTCAATTTCAGCCTTTTTTGCAAATTTTTTTAAGTGAACAGCTTCATTTTCCAACTCTTTATAAATCCATGGCACAAAGAGCATATAGCGAAGACGAGTGTGGATAGTACTCGTGCCCGGAAACAGCTGATCGGCAAAACTGCTAGTAATGGAACCTAGCCCAAGTTCATCTCGGGTATTCTTTTCGTGGAATAGTGCGAGAATTTTAAGGATGCGCTCTTTCTCTTTTAAATCGTAGCACAACCACCCAATATTAGAAGTCAATTTATCGTTACCTCTGAAATCATAAAACTTTAATTTCTAGTTTAGAAATGAAAATTGAAATTTGAGATATCAAAATTTTTAAATATTACTTATTCAACACCTCATAGAACATTATGGAATAAAAGCTCAGTATTATCTTGATATCAAGTTGTTTCTATATATAGAACCTGTACAAATACCTTCCAATATCTTTTTTCTTTTACTTATAGCTTGAAGCTTAACTATGTATAGCCAGGATTTCATCTACATAATTTTCCTTTCTATTTTCATCTTGAGATTTTTTTCTGCGCAGGTGATAATTAATTAAGTTTTTACTAAAAATTAAGACTTTTAACTTCCCTTTCCCCTTTTGTGCTCGTAACTTAATAAGATCTATAATCCATTAATTTGCACGAGAGCTTTTCTATTTTTCGGGTTTTTTCCCGCTTCTTAGTGCTGTTTTAGGCTAAAAAGCCTTTTTTTTACCCCACTAGTAACTTGTAGGCAACTGTATTAGAAGCATTACTAAAAATAAGCCCTCCAAGATCAAGCAAGGTATTTTTCCAAAAGCTCCAAGGCTCCCAAGACGCTGGCTATAGTCACCTCATGGCGGCTACCGGAGTAAATATTCCTTTCCGTAAAGGTGTTTTTAGCTCCAGTTACAGTTAAGTAGACTAGGCCCACGGGTTTGGTAGCTGTTGCGCCGTCGGGGCCGGCAATGCCTGTGGAGGACAAGCCCAGATCCGCTCCCACTAGCCTTCTGGCGTTTTGAGCCATGGCTTCGGAACATTGCCTACTCACGGCTCCAGAGCGGGCTATGATCTCCTCTGGTACTTCCAGAAAACGTTCTTTAGATTCATTGGAATAGGTGTTAAAACCGGCTAAAAAGTAGGCGGAGCTTCCGGCAATAGAGGTAAGGGAGGCTGCTATTAGCCCTGATGTTAAGCTTTCAGCTGTTGCAATGGTGAGCTTCTCTCTTATTAAGAGAGCGGCTATTGGTGCTACCTTTTGCAAGATATAGGGAGCCGGGAAGGTGAGACTCTCTAAAATAGGTGGGTTTTGAGGCAATACTTAAGTCCTTTGGATCCCATATTTAAGCCCCCCCCTTTTTAGAGCTTATTTGCTCTAAAAAGGGGGGGTACTCTCAAATAAAAACTTAAAACTCTATACGCTCTAAGAGGCAAAACCTCGTTAAAACATTAAAGCAAGGCTAAAAAACCCTACTTCTTTAGTAAGGCTTCCACGGGCTTAATCCCGTAGGCTCCGCTTTCAATGGCAGTTAAAACCGCGCCGCCTCCAGTGAAAAAGTACCAGCTGGGGTCGTCTAGGGCCTTCATGTAGGTGCCGGGGTTGAGGTTCTTCAGTTCCTGGAGGGTATCTCCGCCGCCAAAGAGCTTTCTGGCCTCTTTGTTCTTTCCCACGTCTGAGTAGAAGCGATGGCTGCCTTCAAAGAAGTTGGGGGTAAATCCCATGACAGCGTTTACAAAGATAGTCTTAGAGGAGGAAATGGCCTCGGCTATCTTGGGGTCATTGAAGGATTCCGGCGCCACGTCCAGGAAGTAATGATATTTCTGGCCAGCGGCAAAGTCTTTAGTATAGACCACCTTGACCTTTTGGGGATCCCGGCTATCTAAGAGCTCGGATTCCACTAAGGCCCCAGGCTCTAAGATCTTTCCCGTTTCCTTGTCTTTAGCCACCAGGTCCTTGGCGAGCTTAACGTCTTCAGCGTCCACGCCATTTATGGTGACGTCGTACTTGGCGCTCAAGAAGGCATTATAGATTACCCCGCCTAAGAGGAGGTAATCCACCTTCTCGTAGAGCTTCATTAATGGACCTATCTTGGTGTCGTATTTGGCGCCGGCGACTACCCCCAAAAAGGGAGCCTTGGGGTTTAACACCTGATCCAGGTTAATGAGCTCCTTTTGCATGAGAAAACCCGCTGCCGATGGGAGCTGGGAGACCACGTCATAGGTGGAGGCGTGGGGTTGCCAGGAGCCAAAGGCGTCGTTGACAAAGATGTCGGCAATCTTGGCAAAGTCAGCGGCAAGCGCCTTGGTCTTGTCGTCCTTGGACTCTTCGCCGGCAAACCAGCGGGTGTTGGGCAGATAAATGCCGCCTATCTTGCGGGCTTTTAGCTCTGCAATCAAGGGGGAAAGGACATTTATGTCCAGAGACAAGATGCCCAGGTCAGGATCTATTGGTAGTTGGGGGATCACAAAGCCGCCAGCTAACTTGCGCTCCAGGTACTCCACAATGGGCGCCACGGAGGTGGAGTCACCGGTCTTTATATGCCCGGTCTTTTTGTCCCTGGTGCGACCCACGTGGGTCATGAGGATAGGAAAACCGCCCTTGGAGGCTATGTAATGGATGAGCCCGAAAGTGGAGTCGATGCGAAAGGGGTCTTTTATTTCACCCTTTTCGACAACATTGTGATCCACACGTGCCAGGACAGTCTTGCCGTTTAAATCGAAATTTTGAATGAGGGGAAGGCGGGGATCTAAGTTACTCATAGAAGTTTCTCCAGTTTTCCTGGCTAGGAAATTAATAAAAAAATGAGCTACTTTTCTTCGTCATCTTCTACGAATCGCGCGCCGCACCAGGGGCAGAAGCGATAATCGGGGGAATCCAGTTGTTCTCGGCAGTTCTGGCAGATTAAAATAAGTTCTTCCGAGCAGTATGGGCAATAGGTAAACTTCTTGAAAAGATCTTTCTGCTCGCTTGTAAGCCCTGCTATTTTTTCTGTACATTCGCTGTCGTGGCAGTTTTTTTCAATTGCACTGGTTTTGGGGTAGTTATCGGACATTGCAACTCCAGGTTAATAATGGTTAAGTATGATTCTTTTTAGGGTACAGTTAAAATTGTCCCTTGGTACCGAAAAAGTGCCACAAAAAGAATAGAGCGGCAAAAAGAAAAACCAAAAATCTAGCAAAACTCAACTGAATTCGTTAAGCCGAATGATTATAGCACCTTGCGCGCAGAGCCGCAAAGGAAAGGGGATTTTACTTTTAGCTATTGAGGACCCTCCATAAGGAGCGTAGAAGAAGGGGAGCGGTCTTTTAGCCATGAAAATATAGGTTTTATATTTTTTTAACTACCAGGTGTAGTGGTATCGCCTTCCTACTTTGCGTTTTAGCTGCTTAAGGCGCCCTGGTTTTGGGGACGCCTATCCATTTTAAAGGCAAAAGTTTATCCCTTGGATTTTTGGTGACTAAAACTCCGGCCTGGGAGCAAGATGCGCCCGGGTGGCAATGGAAGGTACCATATGCTCCCATTCCACAAACATGAGGTGGACCCCGGCAACGCCGGGCAGGGACCTTAAGAACTCTATCTCTTCCAAGGCCATTTGGATGCCCTCTTCAGCCTGTTTGTCTCGGGGAACTCCTTCTAGACGCTTTATGTACTCGGGGGGGATGGTGATGCCAGGGACCTTGTCCCGCATGTATTTAGCCATACCCAGGGATTTTAGGGGGGTAATACCTGCCAGAAAATAACATTTTTCCGTCAAACCCATATCTACTGCTCTTTTCATGAAGCGGGCATATCTTTCTAGATCGTAGATGCACTGACTCTGAAGAAAATTGGCCCCAGCCTTTATTTTTTTCGCTGCCCTTAAGACCCTGTATTCCTCCGGGTCGGCGAAAGGGTTATAGGCAGCCCCTATGAAGAAATGGGGCCGCCCTTCAGGCGGCATTTCATGACCAGAAAGCAACTTTCCCTCGTCGGTCAACTTTCTGATTGTGGCAATTAGACTCACAGAGTCCAGGTCATAGACATTTTTCGCTTGGGGGTGATCCCCAAAACGTTGGTGGTCACCTGTCAAGGCCAGGACATTTCTAATGCCCAAGGCATAGGCGCCCAAGAGATCCGACTGTAGGGCTATGCGATTGCGATCGCGAGCGACCAACTGATAGATGGGCTCTAAGCCACAGCTTAGAGCTATGGCACTGGCGGCCATAGAGGACATGCGCACTATAGCTGTTTGATTGTCTGTGATATTTACCGCATCTACAAAACCGGATAAATGGCCAGCTTTTTCTTTAACATTTCCGCCATCAGCTGAACGAGGGGGCCCCAATTCTCCGGTAACCGCGAAGTGGCCGGCGGCCAAAATCTTTTGTAAATTACTGGAATTTTGCGTCTTTTCACTCATTTTGTCAGGTCTTCCCGTACTATTTTACGGGGACCGCCGTCTCGGTTGCGACTCCAGTCCTTAATGGGGGGAAAGTTACTGGCATTATCGGCTTCATTGGAGCCGGAGGGAGCTGTATCATAATTTTCCATCATCCACTTGGCAATATGCTGCCAGACGCATTCAACATCCCGGGAGATCTCGCAAAAGCCGTCAGCCGAACCCCCACAAGGGCCGTTAAGGAGGCTTTTGGCACAGCGGGAGATAGGGCACATGCCACCAAACTTGTGGATGATACAGTCCCCACAGGCCTGGCAATGCTCAGACCAAATGCCGTGTGCCATGGCTCCCCCCAGAAAAGAGGTGTTTAAGGCAGGATAGAACCTCTGGTGAGGATAGCGCCTTGTGAGAAACTGGGGTCCTATGGAGCAGGCCATGCTTAAGATGACGTCATAGCCGCTTAAGATACCATTTATCTCCTCTACATACTCGGGATCGCATTGGCGCTCTAGAGTACGCTCATCTATAGTTACTTTTCTCCCTTCTTTTTGGGCGGAAAGGCGCAAGAGGGATGCTAAGACTTCCACTTCTTTAGTCCCACCAGCGTTACACACGGTAACGCAACCCCGACAGCCAAGGATTAGGACTTTTGAGGCGTCTTGGATAAAAGACTCTATCTCGCTAATAGGTTTTCTCTCGGCTATTATCATGAGACAAAATTCCAAAAATTAGAATGTTAAAGGTTGATGACTACGTAAAAAGCTTAAAGAATTCCAGATAAAAAGAGATATAGAATATTTAGTAGTAATATAATGTAATATCAATAGTATATAGTATAAAGAACGGTATCTCTGGTTATAAAGGTCCTTTTTACCTTGTGATCAAGGTTATACTTAAGCTAAAAATCTGTAGGCAAAACAACTTTTTTAGGCTAATGAGGCTAATATCATAATATTATATGAAATTTATGAGAAACTACTTCACAAAACTCCTTCGAAAAGAAGGGATAAGAGAGGTTTTTAAGCTTAGCCTAGAGGATTGGAAGCTATTTTTGGGATTCCAACTTTAAGGCTCATTGGCACCATGAATATAATACCCCAGGACAGCCGATTAATACGGGGCTTACAGGACCTATTGCTTATGTTTTTAAAAACAAGAAAGGCCAAATTTTTTACAAGATTATCGGCAAACTGCCAGTTATAAGCTCTAAAATAGGTAGAAAAGAGTGTTTTCATGAGTTTTCCAAAGGGTTTTTTTGCCCTTAAAGGTGGGCAGCTATATTTGGGTCCTGGGGGAGGGGAACATATGTAAAAAAATAAAATTTGATGATTATCAAAAGGCTGCTTATTTTAACAGATATCCTCTCTAAATTGTATAGCTTGCCAAATTCCACCTTATATCTTGACTCATAAGAGGCTATGGGTGGCCATTAGCAGATGGCACAAAAAGGGACTTAATAGCTCTAAACTAAAGTTACTAGCATACTTGCTGCCAAATGCCTCCTTGCATTACGGCAAAAAAAATGATAAACTAGAAAAAAATTATCGGAGTTTGATAATTTTTATTAAAATTTCGCAAATTTATATTAATTTATATAGAAAGTATATTATGCCTTCTCTTTTAGATAAAGTTTGGAGCACCCATCTAGTTGCCAGCGAACCGGATATGCCGGATCTTATCTACATCGACCGCCATCTTGTGCACGAAGTTACCTCCAACCAAGCCTTTGAGTCATTAAGGGCTAAAGGTAGGAGGGTAAGAAGGCCGGATCTAACTTGCGGGGTAATCGATCACTCCATTCCAACCGATGATAGATCTAGGCCGCTTAAAGATGCAGTTGCCGAGGCCCAGTTGGCTGCCTTGGAGCGCAACCAGAGTGAATTTGGACTCCATGTCTTTTTTGGGGATACTGACCCCCGTCAAGGGGTTATCCATGTGACTATGCCTGAAGAGGGTCTAATCCTGCCCGGGCACACTGTTGTTTGCGGAGATAGCCACACGGCCACCCATGGAGCCTTGGGGGCTCTTGCTATGGGCATTGGTACCAGCGAGGTGGAACATGTCCTTGCCACCCAGACCCTCCTGCAGCGCAAACCCCTAAATTTTGCCGTGGAAATTGTAGGAAAGATGCCAGACCGGGCCAGCGCCAAGGATCTGATACTCTATGTCATAAATAAGCTGGGGGTAGCAGGGGCAACAGGTTGCGCCATAGAGTATAGGGGTGAAGCCATTAGGGCTATGGATATGGATGGGCGGCTCACCATAGCCAATATGTCCATCGAATGTGGGGCCCGCATAGGACTTATAGCCCCCGACGAGGTAACCTTCAGCTACCTGGAGGGGAAACCCTACGCCCCCCAGGGCGAGGATTTCAAATTAGCAGTAGAGTTTTGGAAGACCTTAACAAGCGATCCCGACTATATCTTTGATAGGACAATAACTATTGATATTAGCAGCCTAAAACCCCGGATCACCTGGGGGACAAATCCGGCCCAAAGTGTCCCTATAGATTCTGCTGTTCCGAGCCTCAAAGACTTTTCAACAGATGAGGAGCTCGAAGCCGCTAAAAATGCCTTGGCTTACCAGGGTCTGAAGCCTGGAACTAAGATCTCGGATATAGAAGTGGACTATGTCTTCATAGGCTCATGCACCAATGGCCGCTACGGGGATCTCCTGGAAGCCAGCAAGATTCTAAAGGGCAAAAAGGTAAAAGAAGGCGTTACGGTTTTGGTAGTTCCTGGCTCCGGGCTTGTCAAAAGGGAGGCTGAAAAAGATGGCTTAGATAAGATTTTTCTAGATGCGGGCTGCCAATGGCGGGAGCCAGGCTGCTCCATGTGTCTCGGCATGAACCCGGACATAGTCCCTCCAGGCAAACGCTGCGTCTCCACCTCCAACCGCAACTTTGAAGGCCGCCAAGGCCGCGGCTCTAAAACCCACTTGGCCTCTCCAGAGATTGCCGCAGCCAGTGCCTTAGCCGGAAGGATAGTAGGGTACTAATTCGCCTCAAGGCGCCCACCAGAAATCCCTTAACTGAAGATATTTCTAGCCCCCAGTCTCCAGACCCACTTACTTTTTAGCTTTAGAGCTATCTGGCTCTTAGCCCTACCCTTGCCAATTGTAAATTGACATCCAAGGCCTAGAAGGCCAGCTCCCCTTGATTTTTCACTCAAAATTTTTACATTTTCAAGACTATTTTTTATCCACCTTGGCTTCTCAATTTTTTTATCCAGCCACCAAAGTATACTAAAAGCTGAAAGGCTAAATAGCCTTTAAAGTTAAAGCTTAAATCGGGCTCTACCCTAGAGCTAAATGCGGGATTCCCTTGAAATCACCTAAAGGTCAACCTACGATCTTACTTGCTGACTCCGAATTGGAGTCGCTGGATAAAAACGCCTCACTTTTGCAAGAGATGGGCTTTTTCCAAAACCTCTATGCCGAAAGTGGCTCTGAGGCCTTGGCTATGGTGAGGAACTTTAAGCCTGACCTCCTTATCATTTCCCAGAACATGCCGGATATCTCCGGGTTTTCCATCTTGTCACTCATAAAGCAGCAGGAGGGATTGGACGAAACCAAGACCATGGTGATAGTCTATAGCGAGAGTTTTATTGAACGCTTCGTAGTCAAAGCAGGAAGGATAGGCCTGGACAGTATCTTGCAGGCTCCCTATGAGCCAGAGACCTTCAAAAGGAAGGTACTTAAAACATTATATCAAGAATTAGATCCAAAGATAGAAAAAGCAGAACAATTACATGAAAAATGTAATGAATTAATAGAAACAGGTAAATTAGACGAGGCCCTGCAGACCTGTAATGATATCCTAGAGCTCTCGGATAACGCTGAGGTCTATTACAACATGGGCTATATACTCTCGGTGAGGGGGAACCTGGAAGAGGCCTTAGATAACTTTAGGAAAGCCACCACCATAAATAACCAGCACGCAAAGGCCTTCAAACAGATGGGAATCATCTACAAAAGGCTGGGAGAGGCAGACTTGGCCCAGGAATGCCTGGAGCATGCTGCGGAACTACACATGGTCCTGGACCAGGAAAACGAGGCTGAGGAGATCCTAAATATCGTTTTAACCTTGCGCCCAAATACTACTAATGTATATAATACTTTGGGAATAATCTATAGACACCAAGGTAGGTTGAATGATGCGGTGGCGGCTTACGAAAAGGCCAAGAAAGTCCACCCTGATGACGAGAATATCCTCTTTAATCTAGCCCGGGTCTATATCGATTTAAACAAAATCCCTCAAGCGCAGGAATGCTTGAGGCAAGCCGTAGGCCTAAACCAGTCTTTCGGTCCTGCCAAAGACCTCCTGAGAGCCACAGAGCTTGGCTTGAGACTCAAAACCTAAGACCTGTACATTTATGAGCGAAACCCAGTCCATCCTACCGCCAGAAGTGCTAGTCACTGGCTTAAGATTACGAATCCTTGCCATGGAGACTACCAAATCCAAATGGAACACCATTTTGATAGGTGCTAGGCATAACCGTTACTTGATCTTTGACATGCCAAAGATAAATAATATGCCCGTTAGATTGGACGACGGGAGCCGCTGGTCAGTGAATTTCATCACCCACGGCCAACTTTTCACTTTTAATAGTGAGGTTCTGGGGTCCACCTATAGGCCCTTTCCCTTAGTCTTCTTCTCTTATCCCTCTAATGTGGAGATCTCTAACTTACGCAATGATAAGCGCTACCCTGTGAATATTCCGGTCATCATAGAGACCCTAGGTAATAACCCAGCCATTTTGACCAAGGGGCTCATCTTAGATCTTTCCTGGGGCGGCTGTCTTACAGCCTCCAGTGATGAGATCCCCGATAATGAGACCCTCAACATGACCTTGTATCTTGATGAGAGTAACACTATAGATAAACTTCTGGTGGAAAAAAAGAGCAGCCGGCAGAAGCAGGGCACATTTTACACGGGTTTTTCCTTTATAGCGTCCAACCCAGTGTCTGTCACCGACAGGTTAGCTGAGTTTTTACACGAAATAGAAAGCATTCCCTTGAGGCTTTAAGATATCAAATACCAAATATTAAATATCCTCTATATTCAACCTGAACCCTTTATCCGGTTCAACTCCTAGGATTGCCTGTCATGAAATTCCCCATCATATACTCTCTTGTCTTTCTTTTAGCATTGGTTTTCGCCGTGCCTTTTGCCTGGGGAGAGGATCCCCCTCCCATAGAGCAAAGAAGGCATCCCGACTACACAATTTTGGGCCTAGACGATCTCGTGAACCCCCAGACCCCATTAAACCCCAACTTTGTCATATCCCCAGAGGCGAGGATAGCCGAGGCCTCCATCTGGCGCAGTAGCTACATCCCAGAAAGGCTAGTGGGGCTGGACGTGGGGGATGTAGATAAAGATGGCAAGAATGAGATGGTCTATCTCACCTTGCACAACGTATATCTCTACCGCTTTGACAACGGCGAATACACCCAGCTGGCCAACTTTTCCCTGCCCAAAAATGCCAGGGGTATAGCCATAGACCTCTACGATACTAACGGGGACGCTAAAAAAGAAATATTAGTTTCTGCGGAAAACGACGACAACCACAGCGCCAATTCCCTGGTCTTAAGCTATACCGGGGACAGGACCCTAACGGCCTTAGGGACCTCTCTTCCCTACTACCTGAGGGTAGTGGGCCAAGAGGGGAGCAGGGTAATGGTAGCCCAGAGGTCAGGCACTTCCCCTGGCAGCTCCTTTGATGGCCCGGTACACTACGCCTCCTTTGAGAACGGAAGGATCTCTCTGTCAGCGATCTTCGAGCTCCCCTTCCAGGTGAATATCTATAACTTCAACGTGGGTGAGCTGGGCCGTGAGCGCATGAGACTTACCACTATCATAAAGTTCCCCACTGAGCACCTCCTTTTGACTGAGTTTTCAGGTGAAAAGGTCTGGGAGAGCCATGATGAGTATGGCGGAGCCATCAACTACATAGAATTGACCCCCTACGGGGATAGCAGCCGTAGCGTGGAGTACATCCCCACCCGTATCATCATAGCGGACATCGATCAAGACGGCTCCAATGAGCTCATAGTGGCCAAAAACAATCAGTCCGGTACCAGGGTTTTTAGGAACCTTAGGACCTTCAATTCCGGCATCATCGAGGCCCGTAAGTTCGTCAACCTTTCTTTAATACCCTTTTTCACCAGCTCCAACCTTTTACCCGGGGCTGCCGTAGACTACCAGCTGGCGGATTTTGATAATAATGGCTCAAAAGACCTCATAGTGGGCATTTTGATTGAGCCTGGCAGCGGCATGCTGCAAGATGCCCGTTCCATCATCTTCTCTTACAATAATCTCTATAATGTAGAACCGACTGCTACCCCAGCCTCCACCTCGGATGAGTAATCTATTGACTTTTTAGGTTGTCTGTGGCATAAATGCCAAAACCTGGAGAGATGTCCGAGTGGCTTAAGGAGCACGATTGGAAATCGTGTGTGGGCAACACCCACCGGGGGTTCGAATCCCCCTCTCTCCGCCATTAGCTTTTTTTCTAAATTTTGTACTCTAGAAAATAAATCCTCAAAAAGCTAAAACCCTGATAAACCCAGGGTTTTAGCTTTTTTTATGGCCTATACATGCCTAGCATTTTAAGTTTTTTTTGCAAACCTAAAAAAAGCGGCACATGTCCGGGAGCATGTTTACTTAAAGAAGTTTTTTAATGCCCCTAAATGACATATTGATTAGGAAAACTTCAGCCTTCTACAAAGGCTTTCAAATTATTTGACGGCCACGGGCACTATTTTGAAAATTTGCCAATGGGTTCCAAAATCTGGAGGCAAAATATAAAAAGGACGTTTCCCAGAGACTGAAGTCAGATAACCTTCTCGCAGCTTACAGTTCACCCAATGTCATCCTTGGCCGAAGGCCTAGGATCTATACCTGCAAAGCAGGCATCATTAACTGCTTGCCCGCTAGGCGAGAAAAAAACTAGGTGCTACGTTCCAGAATGACCTAATGGGCGACGCTGTGAACGGTAACCCTCCCTGTGCTCTCCTTTACAAACAACAAGTCCCTCCCGAGAATAGTAAATATATGGACTATAATTTACTCGGACTGAAGAAAGGAGAGCCTGTCATGGCACGAGCCAAAACGAGCGCTCAAGTGAAGAAATACTGCCAACTGTGGAGGAATACGGGGAATACTCAAAGAGCATCGGCCATGACCTAGAGGAGCCTCTCGTCCTCACCAATGTCTACAAATACCCCTGATGGCTGCATGCAGAAGACCCTCTGCGACGAGAGCTTTCTTCCGAAGCAGACGGTGAACCAGATCATAACTTCGTTTTATAAGCAGGGGCTTGTTGAGTTAGCCGAGGTGGAAAGCTTGACTGTACAAGACCATCAAGCTGACCGACAGGGGCCTGGAATATGCCGTCGGCAGGATCTCGAAGATCAAGAACGCGGAAAACAAGGCTATGAAAAGCCTGGACAAAAACCAACGCAAGGCCCTGCTCGAAGTCACAAAGAAAAAAAGAGAAAAAGAGAAAAAGAAAAAAAGAGAAAAAGAGAAAAAGAGAAATAAATAAAAAACTTTTGTAACGATGAAAAGATAGAAGTTTCGAGGCAGTCTAAAACATCTGGGTCCAAATCAAGAGCTAGAAACTGGGTAATTTTGCGGTATTCTGAACATAAGAGAGATAAATCAAAAAGAGAAAAACTTCTTCATTATTTAGTAACTTTTCCTATGCTACGCTATTGAGGTTGTGGTATCACTCAACTTGAGAGTTAAAAGAACGCAATATCTTCGAATTTACTAGGATAAAAGGGAAATATTAAAGATTGTCACTAGTCAATTTTATTGTCAAATTCTATCCAAAATTCTTTTAATAGCAGAGTACAATTAACATATATTGTATATTTCATTTTACAACTCACAAATTTTAGTATTTCAACTGCAGCTGAGAAAATTGATAGAAAAAGTTTTCTCATAAATATGAGATAAATTTGCCTTTAAGTTTTCACGTTGGAAAAAGGCAAATAGCATAAAAAAACAATGCGACAAAGTGACAAAAAATCACGATGTCGCATTGTAAAAGGGATAAAAATACTTGAGATTTAGGATAATGGAGCCTATTACCATTAAAGCAGTAAACACAATTATATATATATTATCTGAAAATATAATAATATAGCTATTATTATATGATCAGTTTGTGAATACTACCATGGTGATTGGAGTAAAGCTCCTAGTTATCTCGCAAGGTGAATTAAGTGCAAACTTGACCCTTAGGTCTTGTTAGCTTTTCTTACGGCATTGGGGTTAGCTACTGCCAAATTGGAGAGGGCCACTTTTGGGGATGCGTTGGCCATTTCTTTCATCAGCTTGCCGGGTCGGAAAGAGATGCTGTATTTGGCCGGGATTTCGATGTTTTCGCCTGTGCGGGGATTTCGCCCAACCCTAGCAGACTTTTTCTTGACATGGAAGGAACCAAAGCCCATGAGAGCCACGCCTTCGTGTTTGCTTATGGAGACCATGATCTCGTGTAAGGTCCTCACGATCGCGTCATCGGCGTCTCGTGCCTTCAAGCCTGTAGAATGCGCAACGGCGTTTACAAGGTCGTTACGGTTCATAAAAAATTTACCTCCAAGAATAACTTAGCATAAGTGGTTAAAATAAGGTTAATACCATACGGTTTAACACGGCTCATTGAAACCCTTTACAGCTGATAGAGTTCAATGAGTAAGCCCAAATAAATGCACACAATGATCCACGAGGGGTAATACCCTCCATCAAAAAAAATTTTGAAAGTCCTAAGATTGCATACAATATAATATATCATATACTATGATATATACAAAAGTATTCTAATTTATCTAAAAAGAGTAATTTGAAAGATATTAGAATACCGAAAAAAGAGAAGCGGAGGAAATCTCCCTGAAATTGATTTAAGCCATAGGCAGAACAGTTAGGATAAATGCAGAACTAATGCTAATTAATTGGAAAGGGAAGCAAATATATAAAATAGAAAATGTCATGATCCTCGTCAATTTTCTCTAAAAAGATTTTTCAAAAAGATTCAGCAATGAATAATCATCAAAAGGCCAATGCTCATAAGCGTCATTCTATTTTTATAAAGCTTGTCATGTCAAGCATTAATAAAATTTTATGGGCCAATTGAACGAATAATCAAATCCCTTGTTTTTATTTGCAATTGAGTTTTTAGTTGAGCAAAAAAGTTGAAATAGACCAAGGTACGCCAAAATTTGCAAAAAAAAAATTTTTTTCGTATGGATCAAAATCTTACTTATTATATATATAATTATGTATAATAGAGTTTAAATAGCATATATAATATAAAATATTATAAATAGAAAATTATTAAGCATTTATTTTTAATAAATATATTTATAAACCCTAGCTAAAGGAAGACGAACGAACGTTCGTATAAAGTAAAGCAAAGGAAAACCCAAAGCTGCTGTAAAAAAATGGCTTGAAGCAGGGCTTAGAGAGATTATTCACAATAGAGAAAATTTTGGTAATAATGAGCATAAAGAGAAAAAAAGGCATAAATATGACAAAAAATCATATGCTTTTCGAACTGCACCTAAGGCTGCTATAAAGCTTATAAAGGTCTAAGGCAAGAAATAAAAAGGGCTTGAAAAACTCTTGAGATTGGTGTATATACTAGTTTGATCCTTACTGGTGGGTGTAGCTCAGTATGGTTAGAGCGCCAGGTTGTGGCCCTGGAGGCCGTGGGTTCGAGCCCCATCATCCACCCCATGGTTCACCCGCCCCAAGAATCAAACACGGATTTCATATAAAAATATTGATGTAAAACTAAGTGCCGAAGTGGCGGAATTGGTAGACGCACGGGTCTCAAAAACCCGCGAGATCTTCTCGTATCGGTTCGACCCCGATCTTCGGCACCAATATTTTTTTAACAAAACGAAAAAAAACCAGTATTGCCTGATGTAACCAAAATTTAAACTATGAAATTTTGGTAGAAACTATATTGGAACTAAATATTGTGTCGAGCTTTCTCATACTGATTATTAAAGCTTGTTACCCTAGATGAGTTATATTGTTTTAGCTTATCTGGCTACTCGTTCAATATGATGTATATTTTTTTTGAAAAAAAGAAAGCTATAAACACTAAAATAGCATGAAATTAAGATAAAATTTTCACCAAGCTGGAAGTATAAAAGGTATGATTGAGCTAGACTCACTTTTGGATTACTTTTTCAGCGTAAAACATACAGTTATTGTTGTTTTTTGGAAAAAAATCGGCTAGGCAATCTGCCTATGGCTCGAAGTGACTTAAATATTTTCCAGGCAAATGAATTTAACAGTTTCTCTTCTCTTTGCTTAGTTAATATCAAATCATTGATAGATTTAATAAGTAAACCATTAGATCCGAAAATTGATTGAATATTGCGTGCTTCGTTTCCTTTGGCGGAAAATAAAAATTGTAATGGAGAAGGAAATCTTTTGCCAACACCTAAAATTCCTAATCCCGGACCAATAGGTAAAGTAAAGGAAGGGAAAGAGTCTCGAAGTTCTTGCCAAAACTTCCATACTCCAAAATTTTGTTCATCATTTATAACATTTATATCATGAAATAAAATAACACCTTTATCTGATAAAGTATCAATCCAAGTTTCATAATCGTGCTTTACTGCGTCATAGGTGTGCAACCCATCAATATGCAACAGATCTATAGAATTTTTTTCAAAGTCTAGCCTAGCTTCATCAAATGTTTTACGGAGTAATTTGGAAAAATGAGTATAATGAAGTTTATTATACTTATTTACAATATCAAAAACTTTTGAATCATAATAACCAGCTTGAGAATCTCCTTTCCAAGTGTCTACAGCAAAACAGTTGGTCGAAAGAGATAATTTACTTACGGCTTGGCAAAATGACATATAAGAAACAGCATAATGAGTACCTAGTTCAACAAAAGTATTTGGTTTTAGAATTTTTGTGAGCCAAAAAGCGATAGGAATATTTTCACTCCAAGCGCTAATATTTAAATATTCAGGCAACCAAGAAATCTCAAGATCAAGCTCCAGCTTTAAAGCTAATTCTGAAAAATTTGAGATTTGTTCATATGGTACAAAATCATCGACAAATTTCATTTATTGAGCCTCTAATTAAGTAGATAGTAAAGTAATATCTGGAGAATGTTCATTCGTAAATGTTATGAGTAAAACTTTTTCATTTTTTATTTAGTGTATTTTTTGTAGTATACACAACTTTTCATATTAATCGGAGATATTCCATATAGCTGATGTCTAAATAAATGTCTCCCTACTTCCGGAGTTCAGAATCGCGATGAAGTCCACCATTAGATGGACTGCAGCCTAGAGCCTAGGGTACTAAATTAACGCCTTTAACATTTCTAAGTATGCTTGACTCAAAATCGCTCCTGTAGGGTAAGTATGGCATACTTTGGGTTGGACGATTAACGTCTAACGGGAACACTGATATTATATTTCTTTGAAAAAAAATACTTGTTATCATGCAAAATCTTACTAATCAATCTTTTAAATAGGCCTTACCTCCAGAATATGGACGATTACCTTGGCTTAACTAGAAATTTTAACCTCGCCTTAGGCGGGAAAGGGAAGGGTTAAGACTAATTACTACAGAATAACCCGTGTAATAGTTTTCTATAGCGTTTAAATTTTCATAACCATAATACACCTTTCTGGCTGAAACATCAAGCACTGCTTCTTTATGGGTCATTTCTCGGGCTGGAATACTCTAGAAATATGAGCTTCATAAGTCTGGTTAGTAAGCGATAATTGATTTATCGACTTCAACTCACTATACCTAGCAAAACCATAGCTACTAAAGCCCCTCTTAGAACTAAATGTGGTATATACAACCTTGCATAGTACATCTTGCACAGTATATTTTCGGATATAATTAGAGGGCATAAATAAATTGCTTTTAAGAGCTATACTTTATGAGAGCGTATTTCCAGTATTCCTTTAATAGGTAAACACCTAAGGGTTAGTTAGCCTATGGAGAAAGGTCTCAGTCAGTCGCTAAAGAAAACTCCCTGGAGTGCTTGACCAGTAGGCGCTTGATAATGAAAAATTTTTTCCCAATTGTTAACTAACTCCGCATTGAAGGTCCTCTTCCAGTTGTAAGTTTCACAGACTTTTTAATCTTAAATTTGAAGGATGTAATTAAAAAAAATATCCTGAAAAAAATCATTCTCAAGATTAATATATTCGCACATTTGAAATTTTAGTAGGTGAGTGAGCAGGCATATTTTTCTCAACTGTGCTTGGCTTAAAGGATTTATCTTTTCTCATGTGTCCTAGGTTTATCCTAACTTTTCCCTTAACTTCCTAAGCATACTTTTTAAGAAGTTCCTATTATTATTTGTTCAGGATCTGAGCCTGTAATCCAACAAGGACATGTTATAGCTGTCGTTTTCCAATTTCATGACATGAATAACTACTATCCTTTTAGTAAATCAACATATTGATGTGCCAGCAAAACTAAGCTAGGAATAAATTTGCTAATGTTCCATTTTATGGATAATTACCGGTAGCAACGGTTTTTTTAAAACCTCTACACTTCTACTAGATTTTCCTCTTATAATTCTATAAAATAAGTGGAGTGGTTTAAAAGCTTTTCATCCGCTCATAGTATTGTTTCGAGCCATTTTTGTGTCTTTAATCATGTTTTCTAGCTATTTTTTGATTTTTTACTCGTTTTTTAGTTCTTGCGGCTTATTTCGACAAAAATTCATGTTATAGCTTCTTTAATCCGATTAAAATAGGGTAAAACTATGCGTTTTTTCAAGTGGTACCTATGTTAAATCGTCTAATAATATGTCTACTAACACTAAGCTTGGCTTTGCTCATCCTTTTGGATAATAACTGTCAAGCCCAGTCAAATACCGAACGACTAGACCTCATATCTGCTGTGGAAAGTGGTTATCTAGCCCAACGACGGGGTGATTACGAGCTCGCAATTGAAATTTACACTTCCATAATAAAACGTAGGGGTCTACTCCCCAAACAAAGGGCTGTTAGCTATCTTTTACGAGGTGAAGCCAAAAGGGACAATGGTCAGCTGGAAGAGGCCATTTACGATTTTACCAGGGCCTTAAATCAGTGGGAAAACTACCCCCAGGCCATTTTCTTTCGCGGGCAAGTTTTAGTTCAGTTAAATAGACTTCCAGAGGCACTTATTGATTTTACCCGAGCAGTGGAGTTGGATCCAAACCGGGAATCCTATAATACCAGTCTTTCGCTTCTTAAAAAAAGGATGCAAGCTGAGGGACTTCCAATTGAAGTCCAGGACACGACCCTGCAAATCACTATACCTCAGGAGCACTAACCAGCTGCAAGCGCCTTCCTAGTCTATGAGTATTAGGATAGTAAGCGTGATACAACCGATTATCATCGCCATCAGGACTGCTGCTGAGGCCTTATCCTTGGCGTGCTTGATTTTTTCATTGTACTCTGGAGATACCAGGTCACAGACATCTTCCAAGGCGGAATTCATTAGTTCCGCAAGTGGTATTAGAAGATAAACACCCCCCAAAGTGAACTTTTTCCAAAGTGGCCAAGGCACAAGACACATAACAACTATGAGAATGACAAGGGCAATGGTCTCAAGTTTTATAGCTTCCTCTTTCTTAAACGCAGCTCCTAAGCCGCAAAGGGAGTAATACATGGCGTTTTTGGCCCGCCTGGGTATGTTTAGGATTGTCTTAAACAAATTAGCTCCTTATCAATTTCAATTATCTGTTAGTGAAGAGGCGCAAAGAATAAGAAGGAAACGGCCAACTTCATAAAGTCTAAACTGTTTTTTCCATGGCACTATAAAGATAGGATCCTTTTTTAAATAGGGCCTGCATATCGTTCAGATAGTTTTAGATTATTTGGTAATTATATATTATAAGCATTTTTATAATCTAAAAATATATAAATATTCTAATTTAATAATAAATTATATAATATTATGAAATATGATTAGTTTTTTCTGCTTGCTAAGAGCTCCTTTAAATTAGCCAAACTCTTTTTCGTGGCTATTTTTCTGGCATCTGAAGAAAATCTCAGACTCAAGGCTTAAATAGTGAATGAATAAAGATCTCATTTTTTCCAGAGGGACCAGGGTAATATATTGAAGTCAACTTCGGCTTTAAAAATCATCAGCTCATGGGTGATGGGGTGATTGAGGCTCAATTCATAAGCAAAAAGGCCAATAGACTTTTCCCCAGGCGGGAGGGCAGGGCCCCCATAAGCAGTGTCACCCCAGATGGGAAGACTAGCTAGGGATAATTGCGCCCTTATTTGATGCTTGAATCCAGACTTAAGAAGTATATCCAGAAGGCAAATGGGGACTTCACCGTTATCTTTTAGGGGCCCAATTACTTGCTTGTTTCCCACTAGTTGCCAAAATAGTTCAGAAGTCTTCCCAGTTTCCTCGGGAAGCGCCCTATTGGTTATCTTGAAGTTTCTCACGAGATGATCAACTAAATGGCCCATCTTGCTAGAGGTATTTCCAAAGCAAAGCGCCAGATATTTCTTTATGGCGGTTCTTTCTCTGAACTGCACGTTTATGCGACTAGCCGTCTTGGAGGTCTTGGCAAAAACTGTAACACCTCCCACGCTCATGTCCAACCTGTGGCAAAGGCCAAGATAGACATTGCCTGGTTTTCCCCACTTAATTTTGATATAATTCTTTGCCCAGTTAAAAATGTCTGGACGCTTAGATCCATCCGGTTGGGAAAGCCAACCTGAGGGTTTTACAATTGCCAACATTTGTTTATCTTCATATATTATTTTTGGTTCTGACATAAAATACTTTAAATGTTATTTCATGAGAAATGATAGGACATGAGCAAAAATTTCAAAAGTGATGAAGTCATTCACAGTGAATTTTTAAAAAGTGGCATTAAGCTGACTCAGAAAGAGTTAAGACAGTTTGTACTTTTAGACACTCTTTTACGCAATAATAAAGATGAACTGGATTTGACGAGGATTGATGATCGTCTGAACATCATAAATAAGCATTATGTAGATAGCGCCTTGGCAGCAGAACTGATTGAAGCAGGTGAAATAATAATGGACCTTGGGTCTGGTGCTGGTTTTCCAGGCCTTCCTATGGCTATTCGAAGACCTGATTGGCAGTTTATCCTAGCGGAACCAAGATATAAAAGGCTAAAGTTCATAGAAGAGGCGGTGAATCTTTTAGGGCTACCAAACGTTTCTTTGTATCCGCACAAAGTTACCATACATTTTGATCGGCCCCTAACTAGTATTATAAGCCGAGATTTCCAGTCTGTGGCCAAAACCATAATCTTAGCTGAAAACATTCTCCCCACAGGGGGAAAACTGTTCCTTATGAAAGGCGGGAAAGTGGAAAGCGAGCTTAAGGAAGCAAAGAGGCTTAAGGAGTGGAAATCTTTTACATTTCTAAAAGATTCCCTTTACAAACTGGGAGGCATTGGGCTGTCTAGACACTTGTTAAGCTTTGAAAAGACTGGCACCAATGATACGGACCATAAAAACCTTAAGTTTTACTCGTCATCTAACATAACAGAAATTGCCTCTACTGTCAATTCGCGATATAAAGGTTGGATAAAACTTTTAGAGGGTCGCCAGATTAAAAAAAGTGGAGAGACCCTTATCTTTGGTCCAAAAATCATTAAAGACATGTTAGTCAAATGTCCACATGTTATCCGAGGAATCATCGCAAGAAAAGAAGAGGAGTTAAAACATCTAAAGTTTTCAAAAAATACACCTATTTTTCTCTTGAGGCCTGAGATTTTTTCCCGGCTAGATGTCTTCGGTACTGGCCCACCAGTGCTTTTAGGGGAAGCGAGCGAGCTTCCAAATTGGGAGCCATCTCTAGAGCTTAATGCCATAACCCTTTTTGTACCTTTCCAGGATCCTCAGAATGTGGGTTCCGTCATCCGCACTGCAGCAGCCATGGGAGCTTTTGTGGTATTACTAGCTGAAGCCGCAAATCCTTACCACCCCAAAGCCATGCGAGTAGCAGGTCCAAGCGTCTACCAAACCCAACTTTACCAGGGACCGTCTTTAGCCGAGCTTGCCACGCTAAAGCTACCCTATATCCACGCTCTATCGGCAAGAGGGACTGATATCTACAGCTTTAATCCATCAATGCCCTTAGGGTTGGTAATGGGTCTGGAAGGCCCAGGTTTAGATAACTTATTTCCCGATGAAAAAAGGCTTTCCATCCCTATGAAAGGTGAGGTGGAATCTTTGAATGCAGCTGTGGCAGCGGCTATGGCGCTTGCAATACTCACTCCAAAGTTTAGAACCTAAATTTCTAGTGATTTGTCTAACAAAAAAATTAAGCAAAATTGTTCGCAAAATAAATGCTCAATTCATTAAAACAATAAAATCCATGTTGCTAATAATAACAGAATCCTAGAACCACTAACTAAGTTTCATAAAGATATATTAGACCACTTTGATTTATCGAGCCATTCTTTAAATTAGTGTATAACACAGAAAGCACTGATTTTAGGGTCTGTAGAGCATATACACAAAAAAAGCCGCCATGAAAGATCCCTCAGATCGGATATTTCAGGGCGGCTTGGTTAATAGGGGAGGCGGAAAATAATTCCAGGACTCCCTTGGTTAGGGAAATGCGCTAGACGACAATATCCAGCTTGCTGCCAATGCCTGTCAGAAGAGCGACTGCCAATAAGGTGGTCTGCTGTTTCTGAATTTCTTGCTGTTGCTTGGCAATGACTTGGATCTGCTTAATTGCCAGATCCGTCTGCTGTTTTTGACCGTCTAGCAGGGTAGCCACAAGTAAGCCTGGAAGACTATTTGCCGTGTTATTGACTAGCATGGCACCCTCCTTGGTCGAAGTTAGAGTTTCCATCATGGAAACTAATAAAGGCTAATTACTTATCGACCCAGAAGAGTTAAAACTTTAAAGGTTTAGGAGGTTTAACGGTCAAAATTGTCAAAGTTTAGTTTATTAATCTTGATTTAACAAAAACTTTAAATGCTTAGCTGGCCTAAATATTGGCAATTTCTTCGCTTTAACTTCTACCGATAAGCCACTTTTAGGGTTACGCCCCAAATAGCTTTTGTAGTATTTGAGCCTAAAAGAGCCAAAGCCCCTGAGCTCAACCCTGTGATCCTTTACCAGTCCTTGGATAATGCCATCAAAAAAGGCATTTACAGCTTTTTCAGCGTTCCTGCTTGACATGGCCATCTTAATGGTCATCGCGTCTATAAGTTGAGACTTGTTCATTTGTTCGCCTTAGTATGGAGGAGAAAAAGGTTTAGAAATGGCAAATAAGGGCCACAACCACAAGATATAGATAAAAATTATAAAACTTTTCTATATACAGTATTTATCTATGCATAAGTGTAAATTTAGTGAAAATCGGGTTCGATTGAGTATAAGATACATTAGAGCAATACTTAAAGTCAATGAATAGGTGAGAAAATATTAAAATATCTCTCTTTTAGAGAAAAAAAGTAGATTTTTTCCTATTTTGACTCACTTAAGACATAATTTTCCAAGTAAGATTCTAAAAATATCTTGTGAATGGACCCTAAGGTCTCGAAATCTATCAATATTATAGGTTAAATTTTTCCTCATTTGCAAGGGGTAAACAAATAAAAATACTGTAAAAACAGATACTTAGTCGTTTTTAATATTTGCAACTGTCAACAATTTTCTCCACAAAAGCCCTAATTTACGTGTTAATCGCAATATAAAAATGAGAAAATATTAGACAAACAAGAAAATTATTACCTTATGCAAATACTTACCCTTGAAAACCCTCTATCCTGTCAGACAAAATGCTTATTTACAGAAAGTTTCACCTCAAAAATAGCAATTTTTTGGGGGAATTTCTTATACTACAAAAAGTATAGTGTCAAAAAATAACTCTACTTATTGTTGACTGGATTAGATTTTACCCAAAGCTAATTAATTTTTAGTTTGTATATTTATATAAATTATACTAAAAAAATATATTTACTATTATTATTAAAATAAATATTATATTCAAATATTAAAAAGCATAAATATACTATTTAATCTAAAATTTATAAAGTGATTTTTGCGGATTTTAGTGAGAATTGTGTTGCAAATTGGGCAGAATTTTTTTACAATTTATTTGTCCCAAATGAAATTTCTAAGAAAAATATTTAGATATTTCAATTGTTTATTGTAAGTGGAAAAATCCAGACCTAGTTTTCTCAGGCCAAAAATCTTTCCCCAACTTTACACTTGACATTATTGGCTTTCTTTAATAAAGTGCCTTATATACTGTTGTTTTATCATGTATATATACTCGGGGCTTTTCCGTAACTACTTGATAAAACTAATAAAAATGACAATGTGTCATTTTAAATCCATTAGGAGATCCTTATGGCCTCAGACAATACAGTAGGTGCGGTCTTAGTTGCCGGCGGCGGTGTCGCTGGAATGCAGGCCTCCCTAGATCTGGCCAATGCAGGCTATTACGTTTACCTGGTAGAAAAATCCCTGGCAATTGGCGGGAGAATGTCTCAATTGGACAAGACATTTCCTACCAATGACTGTTCAATGTGTATAATCTCGCCTAAATTAGTAGAAGTTGGACGCCATATAAATATTGAATTATTGACTCTAACGGACATCCTTTCCATCGAGGGCGAGGAAGGTAACTTCACTGTCAAGGCCAGGAAAAACCCAAGATATATAGATATGAGTAAGTGCATCGCCTGCGGTGAATGCACCAAAAAATGTCCAAAAAAACTCAACAATGAGTATAACGAGAATCTGGATACTCGCAAAGCTATTTACGTCCAGTATGCTCAAGCCGTTCCTTTAAAGTATGGTATTGATGCCAAAGAGTGCATCTACTTGACCAAGGGCAAGTGCGGAAACTGCAAGAAGGTCTGTCCGGCAGATGCCGTCAATTATGACGATAAACCCGAAGATATCAGTTTAAAAGTGGGCTCGGTCATATTGGCCCCAGGATTTGCCCCCTTCAAGCCTTCCGATTTCGAGACTTATCGCTATTATGATGCCAAAGATGTCATAACGGCTTTGGAATTCGAACGCTACCTGGGAGCGACTGGTCCCACCATGGGCCATGTTATCCGTCCCTCGGATCACTCAGACCCCAAAAAAATTGCCTTCCTCCAGTGCGTGGGTTCCAGGGATATCAATAGGACCGACCATGGCTACTGCAGCTCCGTTTGCTGCATGTATGCCATCAAGGAAGCCATCATCGCGAAAGAGCATGCCGGAGGGAATCTGGATGTCACGATTTTCTATATGGACATCCGCACCTTTGGAAAAGACTTTGAGCGGTACTACGAAAAAGCCAAGGCTGCTGGTATCAAATTCGTCCGCAGCCGCGTACACACCGTCCAGCCGGAGCCTCAAAACGGGGTGATGATCCACTACATTACCGATGGTGGAGTTTCCAACCAAGAGTTTTTCGATGTAGCAGTCCTCTCCCACGGTCTGGTCATTACGGGTGAAACCAAGAAACTCTCGGATGAATTAGAGCTGGAAACGGATCACTACAACTTCGCCAAGACCTCCACTTTCGCCCCCGTGGCTCTGTCCCGCCCTGGCTTTTATGCGTGCGGTGTGTTTACGGGCCCAAAGGACATCCCCACCTCGGTCATGGAGGCATCCGCAGCGGCTGCCGCGTCAACCACTAAGCTCACCTCCGCTAGAAGCACTCTAACTAAGGTCATCCATCTGCCAGCTCCAGTAGACGTTTCTGGCGAGCCACCGAGAATAGGCGTTTTTATCTGCCATTGCGGCATCAACATCGCCTCGGTGGTAGATGTTCCCAAGGTGGTGGAATTCGCTAAAACCTTGCCTTTTGTTGAGTACGCCACAAACACCATCTTTGCCTGCTCCCAGGACAGCCAGGATAAGTTGGTATCCTTAATAAAGGAGTACCGCTTAAACCGCATCGTGGTTTCCGCCTGTTCCCCCAGGACCCACGAACCTTTGTTCCAGGAGACTTTAGCATCAGCTGGCCTCAACAAGTATCTCTACGAGATGGCCAATATCCGCAACCATGACTCCTGGGTCCATGCCGGACATCCGGCAGAGGCTACCCGCAAGGCCATGGACATGACGGAGATGGCGGTTGCCAAGGCCGCGCTCTTGGTTCCTTTAAAGGAAAACATCATTGATGTGGACCCCACAGCGCTCGTGATTGGTGGCGGCGTAGCCGGCTTGAATACGGCTCTAACCCTTTCTTCCCAGGGCTTCAAGTCGGTCATCGTGGAAAAATCCGACAAAACCGGAGGAAATGCAAACCGTATCCACTCCACTCCAAAGGGTGAAAGCGTTCCAGAATACCTGGAATCCTTAAAGAAAAAGGTAGAAGAGGACCCCAATATCACCCTCATCTTGAACTCACAAGTGAATAAGGCTGACGGATATGTAGGAAACTTTGTTTCCACGCTGTCCACCGGTGAGGAGATAAAACACGGGGTCACCATCATCGCAACAGGTGCCTTGGAACACAAGCCTAGCGAGTATTTCTACGGAAAAAACCCCAATGTCCTTACCCAACTGGAATTGGATGAGCTCATAAAAGCCAATGACCCCCGCTTAAACGACGCCAAGAATTACGTTTTCATCCAGTGTGTTGGCAGCCGTGAACCCGACAGGCTCTACTGCTCCAAGGTATGCTGCACCCACACGGTCCATGCGGCAATAGAACTCAAAAAGCGTAAGCCTGAGGCAAGGATCTTCGTCCTATACCGCGACATCCGTACCTATGCCCAGAAAGAGGACCTTTACAAAGAAGCCAGAAGTTTGGGCGTAATCTTTGTGCGCTACGACTTGGATGCCAAACCCGAGGTCTTGGAAGAAGACGGCCACTTAAAGATCAAGGCCTTTGACCCAGTATCAGGCCATGTCCTTGTGCTCTCACCAGACTTTTTGGTCTTGGCCGCTGCAATGGTCTCCGGCAATGAATGCGAACTGGCCATGCAGTTCAAGGTGCCTTTGGATCAGGACGGCTGGTTCTTTGAGGCCCACCAGAAGCTGCGCCCCGTTGATTTTGCCACCGATGGCATCTTCATGGCCGGTATTTGCCACTATCCCAAGCCCATGGAGGAAGTAATAGCCCAGGCCCAGGCTGCAGCAGCCCGGGCAGCGACTGTCCTCATCCAGCCCAAGATGACTGTGGGCGGCATTGTGGCAGAAATAAACCAGAACAAGTGTTCTGGCTGCGGCGTCTGCGTCTCGGTTTGCCCCTACAATGCCATCTCTTTAGATGACAAGGGCAAAGCCGTTGTCAACGAGGCTTTGTGCAAAGGCTGTGGAAACTGCGCATCTTCTTGCCGATCCGATGCCCCCTCCCTACGTGGTTTCACCAACGCCGGGCTCTTCGCTCAAATCGCCTCTGCATTGTAATCCCCCCCTAAGTTTTAACTACCAATTGTGGAGGCCCCGCGGGGCCTCCATTTGAATATAAATGAGCCATCACAACGGCCAAATTTCAATATATCCCGGTCGCAAGAGGTAAACATGTCTGAGTTTGAACCTAAAATAGTGGCCTTTTTCTGCAACTGGTGTACCTACGGCGCTGCAGATCTGGCCGGAGTAAGCCGACTCGAATATCCCCCTAATTTCCGAGTCGTCCGCTTACCTTGCACAGGAAGGCTAAACCCCAAGTTTATTTTGGAGGCCTTTAAGAGGGGTGCTGATGGGGTGTGGGTTAGCGGATGTCATCCAGGCGATTGCCATTACATCGCTGGAAACTATTACGCCCGTCGGAAGTTCATAGTCATGCACTACATGTTAGACAGCATTGGTCTTGAAGCCGACAGGTTGCGCTTTTCCTGGATCTCCTCAGCTGAGGCCACCAAATTTCAGCATATGGCAACGGATGTGGTTGAGCACGTAAGAGCCTGCGGCCCCAACCTAAAGTTCCGCAAGGCCCCCTTGATACTGGGAATGGAGGAGGTGGCCTGATATGCCTTCCCTGGAAGAAACCACCCAAAAAATTCGTGAAACAGCGAAAAAGGCCCTTGCTGATGGCAAAGCTGAAGTAGTCATTGGTTACAAGAAAGGCACTTATCCACTTTCTACCGCTCCTTTTTTCGCCAGGACCCCGGAGGACTGCGACCAGCTGATTTGGAGCAATTTCGCCAGAATCAACCTTGCAAACTACCTCCCAGGCCGGCCTGGCAAGGTGGCGGTGGTAGCCAAGGGTTGCGATGCCAGAAGTATCGTGGGACAAGTTGCTGAAAACCAATTCCACAAGGATAACCTCTATGTAATTGGCGTTCCTTGCACCGGTATGGTGGACAACAACCTCATAGCCGCCAAGGAACAAAGGCCCTATCGCGATTATTCCGAGACCCTAGACACCATAACCCTTAAAGGGGCAGATTTTTCCACTGAGATCAAAAAGGAAGAAGTACTCCGCCGCAATTGCCGCACCTGCGCCAATCGCACCCCCAAGACAGCGGACGAACTCGTGGGACCCGAGGTCCCTGGAGCCCAGGCGGATGACTTTGCCGATCTTAAAGAGCTGCACTCTAAAAGCCCAGAAGAGCGTATGGAATATTTTAAGGATCTCATCAAGGACTGCTTACGTTGCTATGCCTGCCGCAATGCATGCCCACTCTGCTATTGCCCGGTCTGCTTCGTAGACGAGACCAGGCCCCAATGGCTGGGAAAATCCACCGATCCAATGGACACTTTGACTTTCCATCTTTTGCGCGGACTCCACTGCGCAGGACGCTGCACATCTTGCGGAGCCTGTGAGACTGCCTGTCCGGTAAATATCAAGGTTCGGGAATTCAATAGAATCACTGAAGAAACAGTTATGGACGAATGGGGCTACGAGGCAGGGCTTTCTTGGGAGCAGAAACCACCCTTAACCGTTTTTCAGCCCGACGACGAAGCCAGCTTCATAAAATAGGAAGGTCCCATCCATGCCAGAATATATAGTGGAAGAAAACGCCCTGAAGGACTTTTTACAGTCCATCTCCAAAGGCCGTGTACTTCTCTCACCCCAGGGTGTAGGCGACAAATGTCAGATAACAGAGACAACGCCTGATAAGGTGACTTTAAACTTCACCAATACCCATATTTCACCCAAGACCCTCTTTTTCCCCCAGACGGAATGGCTCATGTCCTTCCAGAAGGATCATTCCAAACCCCATCCCTACGTCTACCAAGATTTAGGTGACAAGGCCAAATCTGCGGTCGTTTTTGGCATCCGTCCTTGCGATGCCAAGGGACTTTCGGTTTCCAACAAGGTCTTCCAAAATGACCGCTTCACTGACCCCTATTGGAAGGGAAAATATGAGTCTGTGATAAAGGTGGGACTGGCCTGCAAGGATCCTTTCCCGCAGTGTTTCTGCGTTGCTATGGGCGGAAGCCCCTACGGCGCAACGGGCTTAGATGTCCTGGCTTTCCCAAGTGAAAAGGGTCTGGGCCTCAAACCCATAACCGACGAAGGCGCCAAGCTCTTAGCTGAAGCCAACTTAAAGGAGGCGGATCTCTCTTCCGAGCTAAAAAGCCAAGAAGAGGCGGCTATAAAGGCCCAAGGGATACCCGATGATTACTCCCCCATTGACCACCGCGGGCTTTTGAACCTCTTTCAAGATCCCCAGTGGCAGTCTATAGCTGAGAACTGTCTAAACTGCGGAGTCTGCACCTTCATCTGCCCCACTTGCCATTGTTTTGACATTCAAGATGAGGAAAATAGCGAGGGTGGGGTGCGTATGCGCAATTGGGATACCTGTATGAGTTGGCTCTTTACTGTCCACGGCACAGGACACAATCCCCGTCCCTCAAAAACCGAAAGGGTCCGTCAACGCTTTATGCACAAACTGAAGTACATCCCCATGAAGCAGAACGGAGACCGAGGTTGCACTGGCTGCGGGCGCTGTGTCGTTTTGTGTCCGGTGAACATCGACATCAGGTCAGTAGCCCTGAGGATGTCGACATTAAACATGCAAAAACAGGCGTAAAGGAGGCAATCGTGTTTAATCCCTATCTCCCATATCCGGTGCGCATCGCAGAGATCCGTGTGGAGACCGAAGACAAGAACCTCCGGACCTTTAAATTCGAATTCTTAGACCCAGATGATGAAAACAAGTTTGCCTATATGCCAGGGCAATTCGCTGAGCTTTCCGTCCCTGGGCAGGGTGAAATTCCCATTGGTATCGCCTCCTCCCCATCAGAAAAAGGCCATGTCCTTTTTACTGTGAACAGGGTAGGTCAGGTCTCCTCTTACATGCACAACATGAAAAAGGATGACATCATGGGCATCCGTGGACCTTTGGGGCACCCCTATCCCCTAGATACCCTCCAAGGCAAGAACCTGCTTATCATAGCCGGTGGTTTTGCCGTTACTACCCTGCGCTCTACCATCATCTGGCTTTTAGAGCCTGAAAACCGCCCCAATTACGGCAAGATAACCTTTGTCTACGGAGCCAGAACGCCAGGGCTTCTCCTATATAAAGATGAGTGGATGGCCTGGGATAAGCGCGATGACATTGACGTCTTTGTTACCATTGACCGTGAAGTCCCTGACTGGAATTACCGCGTAGGCTTTGTTCCCGCTGTCACCAAGGAGGTCTGCCCAGCTCCGGAAAATACAGCAGCGCTTATTTGCGGCCCACCAATTATGATAAAGTTCACCCAACCGGTGTTGGAAGAGGCTGGCTACACGCCCGACAGTATCATTATGAGCCTGGAAAACAGGATGAAGTGCGGGTTAGGTATTTGTGGACGCTGCAATGTTGGCCCAGAATATGTCTGCAAAGACGGTCCAGTTTTCACTTTGGCCCAGTTAAACCAACTGCCCAAAGAGTACTAAAATATTTTTGCTGTCTATAGGCACACAGATAAAGAACTATTTAAAGGCGGCTATCCATTAGCCGCCTTTTTATTTCCATTAGGAAGTTTAAATCTTAATTGAAGCTTTAATCTCTGGGCATAATTTACAATAAGCTCAATTGGATAGCCCTTGGAGCTCAATATGGTAGTTAAGTCTTTAATGGGAGGTGACATATATTTACTTTTATACAAAAGCCTTCTTTTGATGAAAGGGAAATACCCTGTTTTAAGCAAATTTTCAGCTCCATACACCGAAGGGTTTACATAGTCATAGTAAGAATTATTGGCTGGAAATCGCACAGCTGCTCTTAAATCGTGCTCCGTTAACCATTTGGTAAAAATTGTTTCCAAAAAGACGCTATCTTTATATATTTTTGAAGTGCCAATAGACTCCAAAAATTCTTTAAAAGCAGGATTTTCTAATGATTTAGGATATAAGACAAGAAAATAGCTCTGCAAGTGAGCTCTTATCGACTTGGATTCTACAATACCCCAAAAATCGCACTTTAAAGGTATCATAGAATCAAAAAGAGGCATTAAATCACCAATAGGCCCAAAAATGCTGTCATTGGTTAGAAGTATTTCACTGGCTTTATAGAGACTTGGAAAAGCTGTAAATGCCGCCTTCCAACTGGCAAAGTCATAGCCAGTATTTTTTCTTTGGACTATGGCATTAAAGATTCCATCGGAAATACCATTAGGGTTCACAGAATTTTCAGAGCATAGTATAATAGAATATCCCAAAATTTTTAAATGTTTGGCATAATAAAGAACATAGGGATCTATTATACTTTGCTCATCAAAGTGGGCTATTAACGCCACCTTTAAGCCAGTGAACTCATCATTAGTTGATAAAATGATATCCACATTGCTGATGTTGCCCTGTGAATTTAATGTTACAGAAGGATATTTGCTATAGTCTAAAATTGTACCTAGCTTACTGATATCATCATTTAAATATTGCTTTTCAATCTCATCAGCAAGCAGAATTGTATTGGCTATCCTCTTCAAAATAGGAATTTTTGAACAAAACCTGGTAAACCCTTTCCCCATAAACCGCATAGTAAAAAAGAGTATTCTCTTTATTAATTCCTTCATTGAAAGGTAAACCTCACCCAAAAAATCCTCATTTTGCTATTGATAATTGCATATCCATTTGGCATACCATCATTTAACTATTGCTACACAATATTTATGCGTATTTTATAAATTATCTACTGTTTTTTTTATTATCTTGGCAAGCAAAACTTGAAGTTTTTAGCCATAAACTTTTTGGCAAATACAATCATAAGGTCATAGTTAAAGCTCCAAAGTTTTAAAAAACTTTGGAGCTTATAACTGACATTGGCCCATGGTAACCAGCCTTTACGGTGGTGTTGGGCATAATACGACAGTTCTGGCCCATAAGGGTCCCAGGGTTAGTAACGCAATTGCAGCCAGATGCCACTCCATCACCTAATATGGCACCGAACTTGCGTTTTTTAACTTCCAGGTCTATGCCATCCACACGGAAATGGTAGGGCAGGGTGGTTATCTTGAGGTTAGCGAGTTTAGTTCCGGCCCCTAAATTAACTTGACTTCCTATTATGCTATCTCCTAAGTAAGCAAAATGTCCCGCTTTGGCCTCATCCATCATGATAACATTTTTGGCCTCTGTACAATGACCTATTAAGGAGTTGGAAGTCGTAAACACACCACCTCTGATATAAGCTGAATGACGCACGGTGGTGTATTTTCCTAAGATAGTGGGACCTATTATCATGGTCCCGCTTTCCACCAATACCCCGCCGCCAATCTCTATGTTATCATCGGCTAGAAAAGCTCCAGGGAGGATTAAAGAAGCGTCTAAAAGTTCCTTTCCTTCATGAAAAACGTGGAACCTTTGGTCTTTATCCCTATAGTCGTAAGTGATGCCCAAGGTAATTGGCACACCTTGATATATGGCTACAGGAATAGGAACAAAGCCTCCCTGAAGTTTTCGGATTGGGGCGACATTGGGTTCGATTACATCTGAGATAAATGATTCTATATGGTCCAAAGCGTCCCAGACGTAATCGTAGCTCTCTAAAAAGTCCTGGAGCCTTTTGTCCTCCAGTGACGAAAAAAAGTTAGTTGCTTTGTGCCACATGGTAATTTAGAAATCGACTCCTTTCCTGGCGGGAATGCCTGCATGATATGCGTGTTTAATCTCATGCATCTCGGTTACTGTATCTGCCAGTTCCATTATCTCTTCAGGGCAGCCTCTGCCGGTAAAAACAAGGTTCAGGCCTTCTGGCCGCTCGTCTAGGAACTTTTTCATGTCCTCTATGCTAAGCAGTCCCTTGTCCAAGGCAATGTTTACCTCGTCTAGGACAATTAGGTCTTTTTCCTTAGCCAATCGAGTTGCCAGTTCCATGGCCTCTTTTACCTTTGCCCTGTCCTCATCTGTGGGGTTGTCATGGATAAAACCCAAACCCACTCTGGCATAATGCAGAATATCAGGGTGCTCCTTGGCATAGTTTTCCATAAATCTAGACTCCCCGGTGGGGGCCGATTTGATGAATTGGATGAAAGCCGCCTTATGGCCATGTCCCAAGGCCCTAAAGAGGATGCCCAAGGCAGCCGTGGTTTTACCCTTGCCTGGTCCTGTATTGACCACTAACAGTCCTTTTCGCGTCAAAATTCCTCCCTTTTTACATTGCTTTTTTTAACAGATTTGGGCAAAATTACAAACGGACATATGTCAATTTTTACATTTTTCCGCGAATATGCGGCATTATTCTCCTAAATAAAGGAAAATATCATGTGTGGCATTATAGGGATACTTGGCAAAAAAAACAATGTGGTACCGGATGTAATGCAAGGTTTAAAGCTTTTAGAGTATAGAGGCTACGATTCCGCTGGTATAGCCGTTTTAGACGAAAACGGCTCTATACAGCGCCTTAGGGCATCTGGAAAAATCGCCATCTTGGAAAAACGCCTAGAAGAGACTCCTATAACTGGTGTTACAGCCATAGGCCATACCCGCTGGGCCACCCATGGGGCCGCAACTGAAGCCAATGCCCACCCCCATGCTACAGAAAAAGTAGCCGCAATACACAACGGTATAATTGAAAATTACCAGGATATTAAGGCTGAACTCTTGGAATTGGGCCATACCTTTGAAAGCCAGACTGATAGCGAAGTAGCTGTAAGGCTTTTAAGTCAGAAGCTAGAGGAGGGCTTAAGCCCTGAAGAGGCAACCCTGGCGGTTTTAAAACGCCTGGAAGGCGCCTATGCCCTAGTTTTTCTCTTCGCCGGCCATCCGGATTTGTTGATAGGGGCCCGGCACGGCTCCCCTTTGGCAGTAGGTTTCGGAGATGAGACTGTGTGCCTCGGCTCGGATGCCATGGCAGTAGGCCCTTTGAGCAAAAAAATCTGCTATTTGGATGACGATGACTGGATTGTGGTAAAGGGAAGCGAGTTCTACATTAAAAATCTAGCCGGCCAAAAGGTCACTAGGAAAATTCTAAATCTTGACCCCATTTTCCGCTTTAACCTAGGGAAAAGCGGGTTTAGGCATTTTATGTTAAAGGAGATGTACGAGCAGCCCCAAGTTACAGGAGACACCCTCAAGGCCATCTTAGATCCAAAGGTGGGTAGATTGACCCTGCCGGAAGATCTTCCCTTTTCTCTCCAGGACGCCCCAAGGCTTAATATAGTGGCCTGTGGCACCTCTTACTATGCCTCTATGGTGGGAAAATACTGGCTGGAGAGCCTGGCCAGGATGCCAGTAGACATAGAAGTGGCCTCAGAATTTCGTTACAGAAATCCTGTGTTGGTAGAAGGCGGAGTCTCGGCCTTCATATCCCAATCCGGGGAGACCGCCGACACCCTGGCTGCCTTAAGGCATTGCAAGGAAAAGGGTCAGCATATTTTAAGCATTGTGAATGTCAAGGGCAGCAGTATAGACAGAGAATCCGACGGCAAACTGCATACAATGGCAGGCCCGGAGTTCGGGGTGGCCTCCACTAAGTCCTTTACCGCGCAGCTTACCCTCTTAGCGTCCCTGGCCATAGATGTGGCCAGTAGAAGGGGCTTCCTTTCACCTACCGAGGAAAATCGCCTTATCCGCCTCCTTTTAGAGACCCCGGCCATTATGGACGAGATCCTCAATATGAGGGCAGAAATTGAAGATATAGCCAAAAATGTCATTGCCCCTAGTCGGAATGTTTTATACCTGGGGCGCGGTTTAAGCTTCCCCTTGGCCCTGGAAGGGGCTTTGAAGCTAAAAGAGCTCTCTTATATCCATGCCGAGGCCTATGCAGCTGGGGAGATTAAGCACGGTCCTATAGCCCTGGTAGACGAAGAGGTGCCCGTTATTATTCTGGCTCCCACTGATTCCCTTTTTTCTAAGACGGCTTCCAACCTAGAGGAGGTCCATGCTAGGGGAGGGAAGGTGGTCTTTTTTGGAGACGCCAAAGGCAGAGAGAAAATCAAAGCCCCTCTGGCCGGTTCCCTCGTTTTACCTCAAGTGGATCCCTTTATAACTCCTCTTGTCTATGCCATCCCAGTCCAGCTTTTAGCCTATGAGGCCGCTGTCTTCAAAGGCACGGATGTGGACCAGCCCAGGAATCTGGCCAAGAGCGTTACCGTAGAATAAAAATTTAAATAATTTATATTATATTTGTATTATATTGCTTATTTAATAGAATAATATAATTATCTTATCATATTTTTCAATATTTATAGGTAGTTTTCTATCTAAAAATATATATAATTAAGTATGATTTGCTGCTGGTATAATTCTATGCGATCTTTCTCTATTGTCTTTGGCAACATCAAATGTAAAATTTTTGCGATAATCTTTTTTATCCTAATTTCATTATCTTTTGTTCAGTTTAATCAAGTAAATCCCTCTGCTTCGCTCGATCCTTC
>JAITII010000011.1 GCA_031279515.1 Deltaproteobacteria bacterium | reverse complement strand
ATTACCAAGGATATCCAGATTATCCTTCTCCAGGAAGATCTTTCTATGTAGCTTTGAGTTATGATTTTAACTGACCATCCATAAAGTAACCAAAGCTAAGTTAAGTTAATTTAATTTGGCCACCCACTCTAGTTTAAGAAAACACCGAGGCGCCAAATTTTACCTATTCTTGTCAAAGCTCATCATCAAGCTTGCAAGATATAAGATTTGACGCCTCCTTTTATTCAATACTTTTCTAAAATTTTATTCCTGGTGATAACAATATAGTAAATTATCTTGCTTCGTATATACTATATATTTGAGCTGTGACTTTTTTTAGAATTAAATAGAATTTTACTTTGTTAAGCAAAAAGTTAATGCCCTATTTTTTTATGTAATTTTATTGTTTTGGAGAGTTTCTTGTTAATGTGAGCAGCATAAGAAATATCACCAAAATGCATTTACATATCAAAAATTTTGTCATTTTAGGTCATATCCAGCCGGAAGCATAAAACACAATTATAAGGAGAGAACACTCTGAAGTTAGTAAGAACTAGGGCTCATTCAATTGATGCCTATCATTTATGCCATAGTACCAAATTGCTATAAGATTTTTTCAACTTCTCTTTAGCAACATAATTATGAAAACTATTTAATGGGCAAAACCATTCAATATTAGTGTAAAAATACTGTGAAGGATATACAATTTTTTTATATTTACACTGATACTGATAATAATGTATCTCAACAAACAAGGAGATTTAGAATATGTATAAAATTTTATTAGCACCAGCCGCCATGATATTTGCTTTAACCATGCTAGTATCAAATGTTTGGGCACAGACTATTGATGTTGCAGATAATTCTCTAAACACAATAGTAATTACTAGTAGCCGTGTTGAAGAATTGAAACGTGAAGTTACATCAAACATAACTATTTACGATGAACAGACAATTGATATGGCGTCAGGTCAAACTCTTGCTGATTTTATGGAGCAACAAGGGTTTTATACAAAGGATTATGCAAGTGATAATCTTTCAAATGTAGGGATCAGAGGTTTTAAAACTGAAACTCACGGAATGGATATTTTAGGCCATGTTTTAGTCCTTTTCAATGGGTACCGTACTGCTAACGGAAACTTGGATAAGATAAGCGTTTTAAATGTTGGTAGAATTGAAGTAATCAGAGGTCCAGCTGCTATGCAATATGGTCCTGCTGCTATGGGAGGTGTTATCAACATAATAACCAAGAGAGGCGAAGGTCCATTAACAGGTAGGGTTGAAGTTGGTATGGGTAGCTTTAATCGTTATGACGCAGGTTTGACTTTTTCTGGGTCCAGTGGTCCTGTGGATTACTCTTTTGGATATCAATTTATGAAACATGACGATTATAGTTTACCTGATGGCACTGTATATGTTAATACGCGAACTCCTAATCGTAGTACTGGAGATTTAGATTTAGGATATACTTTCGCTGATAACCACAGAATTGGGATTAATTTATCGTATTTTGAATATTATCATAGTGGGTTAGCAACAGGTTTCACCTATCCACCTGATATAAACGATATAGGTAATAAATCAAATTACAATCTCAATTTGAACTATGAAGGGCATACAGACGATGATCAATTTATTTGGTCAGTTAAATACACTTTTGGCAATGATAAAGATTTTTGGCTGTATTCTTCATATGGTGGTGCCGAATATTACAATGATATTGACTTTAAACACATTCAGGGGCAACTGACATGGGACAGATCCATTTTTCAGTTAACTGGTGGTTTTGATTATCTCAAATATGATTGGATACGTGATCCAAATACTGCTCCTGAAAACCAAGACTATACAGATATTGGTGCATTTTTAATAGGCAAACTGAGACTCCTTGAAGATAGTCTTATCTTTACTGCTGGTGTTAGACAAGACTGGTATGAAGTTAATGTGGTAAGTCAAGCTGGAGCAGTTCATACAGCCAAACATCAAAGACTAACACCATCTGTTGGTGTAGCATATTCACCCGTAGATTGGCTCAAACTAAGAGCAAATTATTCTGAAGCTTTTATTGTACCTCAGGGAAATACCTTGGCAGCTGATTTCTATTCACTGGATTATGACACAGGTACAATGATTCATTACGTTGGAAATCCTAATTTAAAGCCTGAGTCAAGTAAAGCATATGAGATTGGATTTGATATTTCATATTCAACTTTGAATCTCAGTATGACTTATTTTACTAATCATTTAGTAAATATGATATCTTCATATACTGTAGATGCAGCGACTGTTTCTTATAAAAATCGCGGTTCTTCCCAAGTTGATGGTTTGGAACTTAACTTAGACTTTGATATTGGCCAGTATTATGACCTAGAGTTCTCTCTCAAACCATATATCAATCTCACTCACATGACAAAATATGAAGATGGTGATACAGGGCAAAAGATAGGTAACATACCTGATAATATAATTGCATACGGTGTCGCATTTGATTATCCTAATTGGGATTTTTCAACGACTTTCAATGTTACATACACAGGAGATGTAGTTGATTCCTATTCAGGAAGGCCAATTCCAAGTTATTCTTTGGTAACATGGACTCTGCGTAAGAAACTTATTGATTTACCTCATGGGAAATTAGATTTGAGGGTAAATATCAACAATTTACTGAATGAATACTATCAGTCTTCGCTAAATTATCCTGGTGCAGGTCGCAATTTCTACGTTGGTTTGCATTATGTATTTTAAATAAAATCTTGCATTGGGAAAAAATTTTTTTTCAATGATTTTAATCGGCTAGAACCATTGTGTCTTTTAATTTTCGAGCCATTTTGGGTCATGGAAGGGCTCCCTTTGGAGCATTATCCTTTTTATTGCCATTTTACCCTTTTGCTTAAAAAAAGTCAGTTTTTTGCTCTTTGGCCCTCCCAATATAAAATGCGTAAAAAGCCAATCTAGGATTAACTTTCCCGCAATTACTTATCATTTTGATTCGATGACAAAGATATGTTTGAAAGGTCCTAGCCATCTGAGTGAAAAGGTAGCTCCTTAGGTCTTAGTGCTCCTTATCGCTGCCTAAGTCAGGCCATATATTTACATCCTTCTAATTTTAGGAAAGATACTTATTATACGCGTAATTCCGCGGTGGGTTCAAGATTTTGGGGGACCACAATTGATTTCAGGTAACTAAGGGCTTAAGCTGGCTTATGGGGTAAACAGGTTTTGGCAGCATATCTTGGATTTGAAACAATAAATAAGCTATTGAAAAAAGTACAAAAAAATTTTTTTAAATTGTTACCCAGACTGGTACCGTATTTATCGGTCTGTTCTTTGAGCACAACATTTTAACTAAAATTTTTGTCATTTCCAAGTTCCGGCAAAATTCTACATTGCTCCCTAGCAGCCTTTAAGGGGATTAAGGAGGTATTGGCAAAGGGGTTGGTACTATCCTCTCCTAATCTGGAGCCGTCTCTTAGCGCCTTAGAACTATTAAGTTTAAATACACAAGAGCCCCTTTAAACTCCCAAAAATTTAAGGGGGCTCTTAAATGGCTTACTATTTTTAACTTAAGGTCTGTACGCTGCTTGCTTAGACCTCTTTTCTGCCAATATCCCTAAGATACCCCAAATTTTTTGCTGCCTAAACTAAAATCTACTGATAAAGGCATCTGGGGACGCTTTCAGCCAAAAAAAACCGCTAAACCCTCATATAAATAAGGATTTAGCGGTCCCAATGTTTTTTTTTCTGGTTTTCGAAGGCAATTGGTAGCGGGGCTTGGATTTGAACCAAGGGCCTTCGGGTTATGAGCCCGACGAGCTACCAGACTGCTCCACCCCGCGATACAATAATCTATTATACCTATAAATTCCATCTTGTCAAGCCTTTTATTTAGCTCCCTTTAGTCTTCTTATCTAAGCACTCTACCAGAAGTCATCTTCGAAAGTAGCGGCCCTTCAGGTACATACCCTAGGCGAGGTCTAATTAGTAAAGGCAAGCTTTATAATGTTTTCCAGACGGTGGCTATAAAGGTGTTCTTTTTGCACCCTTTCTCTGGCGGCTTGGCCTATTTTTCTGCGTAGTTCTTCTTTTTCTAGATAGTATTCCACAAGTTCTAGTAAATTTTCAGGTTCTTGGGCAATAGCGAGCTCTTTGCTACTGAAAAGGTCGCTTAATAAGGGCCTCTGGTCCACTATTTGAAAAGCTCCCGTAGAGGCTATTTCAAAGGTCCTGGGATTTACAAACTGGGACAAAGGACAAAAGCCTTTCCCCTCCCCAGAGTGGATATTGAGGTTTATTTCTGTGCCAGCATAGATCCAGGCGGTTTCCTCTAGAGTCACCCTGCGGCCTTTATCAAACAAGTATTTCTTCAAGCTAGGGGAGGCCTGGTTCCAGCCTGAGCCAAAGATTCTAAAATCTTCATTTTTAATGATGGTTCGGGGGAGATTTAAGGCCAGCTCCTCAAAGATTTTCAACCTGTTGGGGTAGGCTGCTCCCATAAAAGAAATGCGGGTAAGGTATCTGTCAGGTGACTTTTGGGGTTTGAAAATGCCATCGTCAGCAGCCAAGGGGAGGTAATAAGCCCTCCTCATGCCCCAGTTTCTGAGCTGGGGCTCTAACAAGTTTCCCTGTATATGAAAGACTAGATCGTAGGCCTGGGCAATCTCATTTATGTAGGTAAATCTTCGATAGTCTTCCACGAACCAAAATGCCAGTTGATTTTCTGGATTGCTCTCTTTGAGGCGAGATAGGGCTTTAAGGTCTAAAGGTGCCTGGGCTAAAGCTAAAGTAAGGTGGGGCTTAAATTTTTCCAAGGCCTCTAAGGTATATTCCAGAGCACTAGCAAAGAGGGCAGGGGCCTTTTTGGCACTGTCCGATAGCTCTAAAATATGGGGTTTTTCAGCTAGTTCCTTGGAGGCCAGTAAGAGCTCCTGGGGCCAATCCAAAAGATGAGAATTAAGCTTTAGAGTTTGGGCGGCATTTTGGAGGAATTGTCCCATGGAAAGGGATCCTCCGGAAAAGGGGGGGATGATTAAAAGCCTTAAAGGCTCTTGAGGCAATTTGGGGATAGGGCGCAGAAAGTTCTTAAAAAGCTCATAGGCGGCAGGATGCCGCCTTTGGGAGGGAAGATGAGTTAAAAGAAAAGGTGATAATGGTTTTTCTTCTGTTTCTCTAAGCTCCCAGGGGGAAAGGAGCCTCAAGGACCCATCTGAGATAGCTGGGCTAATTTCTACCTCTGAAAGGAACTGGCGGGCCACAGCGGGATCTGGTTCAAAAGCTATTACTTTGTATTTTTTCAGAAGGAGCGTAAGCAAAGTTGGGCTCCCCAGGCCGAAAAGATAGATATTTCCTGTAAAACCTGGTGGGAGCCGCTTTAGAATGTATTTTTTCCAGTCATCTTGGGGACTTATCCGGGAGTCCTGTGATAAGGAGCCCACAACAAAGATTAATGAGCCGTCCCGGGCATGAGCTGTAGTTACCCTGGCGTCGCTGGCATCCGACAAGAGCCAATCGCAGGTGAGCTTGGAGCCCTTTTGCTTAAGAGCATCTATTGCTCTTTCTAAAGTTGGGCTTAAGGGCATGGCTTATTTGCTTATTGGCTCTTGGATTTAAAATACTTAAAGTGCCATGGCCCGTTCCGAGAGCTTGGCCAGGGGTGAGTTACTGTTGTCGTCCAGGGTATTACCGTTCTGGATGATGGAAAGAAGCTTCTTGGCATCCAGGCAGTTTTCTATCTGGTCGGCCAAATTATCAATATCTTCCTCTCTGAGCTTCCAGTAGTCCATGGGGTCAACATTTTCTAAGCCCGCCCATTTTAAGAGGTTAGTACAGCCAAAAGTGCTCTCGAAGATCCCGTGGAGATAGGAGCCGGCAACGCTATTGTCCAGGCTGATGGCTCCATCAGTCTCTCCGTTGGTCTTGCGAATAAGGGGACGCGCCAAATCCGGACCATTGGTGACACCAGCATGGATCTCGTAACCCCTCACTGGGGCATTTCCCAAGGTGAGTTCTCCCTCTATGTTTAGAAGCTGTTTTTCCGGCTCCAAAACGGTCTCCAGGTCCAAAAGTCCCAGGCCCGGGGTGGAGCCAGGCTTAGACTCCAAGCCATCCGGGTCATGGACGAACTTACCTAGCATCTGGTAACCGCCGCAGATCCCTAGGACCTTGCCTCCGTAACGCAGGTGTTTCTGGAGGTGCTTGTCCCAGCCTTCCCTTTTTAAGAATTCCAGATCTGGGCGCACGCTCTTGGAACCAGCTAAAATAATTAGATCTGCCGGGGGCCTGTCCTCTCCAGGGCGCACAAAGGTCACCTCAGCCTGGGGGTGCAGCCTTAAGGGGTCAAAGTCTGTGTGGTTACTGATGCGGGGGGTCACGGGGATGACTATCTTTAAAGCAGCGCTGCTCTTTTTCTCCTGGCGCCGGTCAATGGCGTCTTCAGCCTCCAGATGAAAGCCCACTATGTAAGGGATGACGCCTAAAACTGGTTTTCCCGTATACTGCTCCAGCCAGACAAGGCCTGGATCTAAGATTGTGGGATCTCCCCTGAAGCGGTTGATAATAAAGCCCTTGATCCGGTTCTGCTCACTCTGCCTTAAAACCATACAGGTTCCAGCCAGATGGGCAAAGACTCCGCCTCGGTCAATGTCAGCTACTAGGATGACTGGGGCATCTATCTCCTCGGCAAAGCCCATGTTGGCAATGTCACCTTCTCTGAGGTTTATCTCAGCCGGAGAGCCTGCCCCCTCGATTATCATGTAATCGTACTGGGAGGCTAGGCGGTTGTAAGATTCCATTACCGACTTTAAGGCTATGGGCTTATAGCGATGATATGCCCTGGCCTCCATATCGGTTAAGGCCCTTCCCTGGATGATTACCTGGGAGCCGGTGTCGGAATTGGGTTTTAAGAGCACCGGGTTCATGTCGTTTACTGGCTTTATCCTGCAAGCCTGGGCTTGTACGGCTTGAGCCCGGCCTATTTCTCCACTATCAATTGTGACCGCACTATTTAGGGCCATGTTCTGGGGCTTAAAAGGGGCTACCTTAAAACCTTTGCGCACCAGCCAGCGGCAGATGCCGGTTACTATGGTGCTTTTACCTGCGTCTGAGGTACAGCCCTGGACCATTAAGGATGGCATGATGATTATCCTCTCATAAAACGGAAATTGGCCTTATCACCAAACACTCATGGAAGAGCTGGGAGCATAAGGCATTAAAAAAGCAGGCCCTTGAACTATCTAGTGAGGGAGAATTGAGGAGTGAGTAGGTAAAGTTATATTTTTTGCTTCAGGCCTTTTTATTTTCTTCTTTGGAGCCTTCCTCCTGGACTTTTGCTCTTTCGTCCTTTTGATCCCCATCTTTTTGGGCACTTTCGTCCTTTTCTGAAGCCTTGTCTTCAGAAAGTGAGCTGCGGAAATTTGAAAGTCCCTTTCCCAGGGCACGACCCAGTTCCGGCAGCTTGCGTCCACCGAAAATAAGGAGGATAAGGACGACGATTATTATGATTTCCCAAGCGCTAAAGCGTCCCATTTGGCACCTTTTTAGTTACTTTGGCAGAGGGCTATGGCTTTCGGGGGGCTTAAGGCATAGCGAGCCTTAAGCCCCAGAAATTAGGCCTATTGGAGTGGATAGGTTCTTTGGAGGGGTAAGTAAAAAGCTTTTAAAGCCTGGGGGAATCCCCCCTAAAATAAGCATTATACCACTAAAGCGGGGAATATGAAAATGCTTGCCCCACTCCCTATGGTGAAATTTTCTGCCCTTTTTGGCATAAAAGTTATTTTTTGTCTAAGCCTTCTAAAAAGCGGCGAACTAGTCAAGAAAATCCCTCATTTAGACCATTTTGGTGCCCATTGACACTGCAATGGCCCCATTGGCACCAATGCTTGCAATTAAGCTTTTGTGGGTTAAACATCTGTAAGCCCTTAAATAGCCCAAGGCTTAGAGATATTTTCAAAAGAGTGCCCGGGGGACCTAAAGCTCGCGGAGGCCTTTGAGAGCAAAAAGCTTTGATAAAGGGCGCATAGGCCTCAGTTAGCTGGAAGACATCCAAAAACTACTCTATACAGAGAATTCAGGCTAATAAATCACATTCTATGGTATTTATTAGCCTCTCTATTGATAAGCGTGCCTTTGGCCAAAGAAAAAAAGATGCCAACAAAAAATAAAACCCCGGGAAAGAGGGTCCCCGGGGGTAACAATAACCCAAGTGTTAGGGCCAAAGGCCCTAACACTTGGGAATAAATTGTTTTTGGCTACTCTATAGAGTGGCTTTGGTCTTCATTTGCGCCGAAGTTTTCTTCCTGCTCTTCGTAGGTTAAAGTAGGCTCGAAATTTTTAATGTTGTCGTAATCGATTTTTCCAGCTGCGATTTCGCGGAGGGCCAACACAATGTCCTTGTGATTATCAACATTGGGCACCAAGGGCTTTGCACCTAGTTTTAGTTGCCGTGCCCTCTCCGCTGCTAGGTGGATTAGTGAAAACCTATTGTCCACACGCTTCAGACAGTCATCGATAGTAACTCTAGCCATTTTTTCTTTTGGAGCTCCTTTTCGGCGTTTATAAATAGTGATAGGCTCGGCCCTACAATGCAGGGGCTAAGAGGCGAATTTTGTATTAAGTCGCCTATTTTTTGTGGCCGTGACCACTGCCACCATGTCCATGAGGCGGATTGATGGCTTCTTTCAGGGCCTTGGCGCACTTAAATTTTACACTGTTGGAGGCGGGGATCTTGATAGGCTCCCTGGTCCTGGGGTTGATCCCGGTGCGCGCCGCCCTCTTGCTGATGGAAAAGGAGCCAAGTCCAGCGATAGAGATGGAACCTGAATCTTTGACTTCATGGCAGACAGCGCTGATGAAGCTTCCGAGGGCTTTGTTTGCCTGGGCCTGAGAAATCTGGGCCTCCTCTGCGATCTTGGCTACCAGTTCGGCTTTGGTCATAGAAAAAATCCTTCCTTGAAATTTAAATTTTGTTGAGTTTTAGATACCCCCAAGGGGGGTGACTTTTAGGCCCGCCACTATATTTTGTAGCAAGGGCTCAATTTATCATTAGAAATCTGGGCTTGACCAGGTGTAACTCCCCATAGCCACTTTTCAAAAAAGCGCCAGAAAGGTCCAAGCGCAATTAAGTTACTAAAAAGAACTCAGTTGGTCAATTAAAATGCTGGACTAATTATGAAAAAAAAGAGGTTATTTAGATGATACATTAGTTCAGAGCTTGATGGTTCTGGATAAAAGAAGCATTAGGCCATTAAGCATAGGCAATATACCACTTTGGATAAGAAGTCGCAAATCGGAAACCTAGAACTTGTGAAGCCTTATAAAATAAGGAAATCATAAATAAGGCGGGATTTTTGAAAATTTTACAACTCCTAATTTTATTAAAAATTATAATTATTTATTATGATATTTTAAAAATTACCGTATTTTATAAACAATTTTACACTGTATACTAAGATTTCTTTTGGGAAGATTTCCTGTTTTCTCCAGAAAAATGAATTTTCTTTGAAAAAAGTATGCTTTTTACCTATCAAAGCAGTGGGTTTCTGCAAAACAAACTCTATATTGCCGTTTTTTCGAGCGGGGGTCAAGAGAAAACAGTGGAAGGGCCTCATTTTTTCATTTGAGATGAAAGATAGGTTAAAAATCATAATATTTAGTATAATTATTTAGTAAAATTTATAAATATATATATTAACATTGGAAAAACTTTTTAAAAAATAAAATTATCTTTATATATCTGTAAAATTTAATTATATTTTTATTAACATACTATATTTTAAACATCATAAATTTTAAAGTTAAAAAGTAAGATATTTTATCATATTTCTATCAAGATAATTAATTTTAAAGATTAATAGTTATAGTTAAGTAATTTTTTTCATGGCGAGCAAAAGCTTGTATTGGAAAAGAGCTTTTTTCAAAGGAAATAAACCCCAGCTGAACCCTGTCGCGGAGCAAAAGGGTCTCAAATATGGGTTTGTAAATCCAATAAGTCTCTAAGTAATTGAATTTTGTAGGCTTTTTGGCTATTATCAGGCTGGTTTATTGTTGCCTAGCTTTTAAAGGTTTTAAAAGGATTTTATGATGTCAGAGCTTCCAGGTTTCGTAGAGTTAGCCACTGAGTTGCCCCTTTTGGCGGTGCGCGACGTGGTCCTATTCACCGACATGATCCTGCCCCTATATGTGTCCAGGGACAGTTCCTTGGCTGCAGTGGAAGCTGCGGTGGCCGAATCCCAGCAAATAATGATCTGTTCCCAAAAAGACCCCCAGATTGACTTGCCTGGTCCAGACGATGTCTATAAGGTGGGAACAGTGGCTTATATTATGCGGCAGGCAAAGTATTCTGATCCCAGGACCAGGATACTGGTCCAGGGTTTGGCGCGGGCAAAGGTAAAGTCTTATATCTCCACCAATCCCTATTTTCGCGTGAAGGCCGACATTTTAGAGGAGAAACATAACCCTAAAAATGATGTAGAGATTGAGGCCCTCACTCGCCAAGTGAAGGAGCAGAGCCAGAGAATCTTGGCCTTGCGCGACATCTTGACCGACGATGTAATGCGATTATTGGACAATGTGGAAAGCCCTTCTAGGCTGGCGGAGCTGGTGGTGAGCAATCTAAAGGTGAAGGTGGTAGATGCCCAGAAGGTCCTTGAGGCCTCGGATCCTTTAGAAAGGTTGCGCCTGGTAAACCAGATCCTCTCTGTGGAATTAAAGGTGTCCACAATGCAAGCTAAGCTTGAGGCAGAAGCCAGAGTGGAGATGGACAAGAGTCAGAAGGAATACTATTTAAGAGAACAGATGCGCGTCATCAAAAAGGAGCTGGGGGACGAATCTGTTAAGGACCAGGAGACTATAGAGTACCGCCAGAAGCTGAAAAAAGCCCGCCTCTCCAAGGAGGCCATGGCCGAGGCACTAAAACAGCTGTCTCGGCTGGAGTGGATGCAGCAGGATTCGGCAGAATCCACCATTGTCCGTAGCTACTTGGATTGGCTCATAGAATTACCGTGGCAGGTCTCCACCAGGGATCACCTGGATTTAATAGAGGCTAAAAAAATCTTGGATAATGATCATTATGATCTAGTCAAGGTTAAAGACCGCATCCTAGAGCACCTGGCGGTGATGAAGCTCAATAAAAATCAAAAAAGCCCCATCATCTGCTTTTTAGGCCCCCCTGGGGTGGGTAAGACCAGCCTGGGCCGCTCCATAGCCAAGGCTATGGGCCGTAAGTTTACTCGTTTTTCCTTGGGCGGCATGAAGGATGAGGCAGAGATAAGGGGCCACAGGCGCACCTATATAGGAGCCTTGCCTGGCAGGATAATCCAGTCCTTAAAAACCGTGGGCTCCAATAACCCGGTCATCATGTTGGATGAAGTGGATAAGATAGGCTCAGATTTTCGGGGTGATCCCGCTTCCGCCCTCCTGGAGGTCTTAGACCCGGAGCAGAACTCCAATTTCTCTGATCACTACCTAAATCTTCCCTTTGATCTTTCCAAGGTGATGTTTATAACTACGGCTAATACTACGTTCACAATCCCCCCGGCCCTGGAAGACCGCATGGAGCTAATTGAGCTCCCTGGCTATTCCTTAGAGGAGAAACTCTGCATAGCCCGCAATCATCTTTTGCCAAGGTTACTGAGGGACCATGGGCTTAAGCCCGAACATTTGGCTATATACGATTCTGCTGTCAAGGCCATCATTAGCTCTTATACAGATGAGAGCGGGGTGAGGGGCTTGGAGCGCAAACTTGCCGCCATCTGCCGCAAGACAGCTCGTAAGCTGGCTGAAACCCCTGATGGCAAGATGCGCCAAGTGAAGGTTACTAACTTGCAGCTCTTAAAGCTCCTGGGACCTCCTTCTTACACCCCAGACCCCAAGCTAATAGAGGGACAGGTGGGAGTGGCTACGGGACTCGCTTGGACCGAGTCCGGAGGCTCGGTTATGTTCGTGGAGGCGAGGGTCATGCCCGGGAGCGGGAATCTTTCTTTAACTGGCCAACTGGGCGAGGTTATGAAAGAGAGCGCTATGACGGTCCTGGACCTGATACGCTTCTATGCCCAGGATCTGGGTTTAGCCAAGGATTTCTTTAGTAACTCTGATATCCATGTGCATTTTCCAGCTGGCAGTATCCCCAAAGAAGGTCCTTCAGCTGGCCTGGCTATTTTCACAGCCATTATTTCGGCTCTTTTGTATGTTCCTGCACCCAGGGACATAGCCATGACCGGTGAAATTACCCTCCGCGGCCAGATCATGGTTATAGGGGGGCTTAAGGAAAAGGCCTTAGCAGCATTGCGTTTTGGTATCCATAAGATAATCATCCCCAAGCAGAACATCAAAGATTTGGTGGAGATCCCCCAGGATTTAAGGCGCAAAATAGAGTTTTTACCAGTCGAGAGCATAGGCGAGCTTTTGGCCCTGGTATTTCCTAAGCTTTCAGTGAAGTTGGGCGAATCTAAACAGCCGAAAAAAGCAGCGCATGTCCGTAGACCCTATAGGGTACCTCGTCCGACCCAAAGACAAGTGCGGGTCCCCTCATGAAAAGGTTTTCCCAGGGCTGCGTGCTCTGCGGGCATAGGTGCCGTGTGGATCGCCAAGCGGGAAAACCAGGCTTTTGCGGAATCACAGATGAGTTGCGCTACTCCCAGGCAGTGATCCACACCGGAGAAGAGCCGCCACTTTCCGGTCAACTTCCCCATGGATCCGGCGCCATCTTTTTCTCCCAGTGCAATCTGTCTTGTGTATTTTGCCAGAACTACTCCATCTCCCAAGACCCTCGCGCCGGGGAGGTTATAGATGCGGAAAAGCTTGTGGACCTAATGTTTCTGCTTAAGTCCAGGGGGGCGCTAAACATTAACCTGGTTTCTCCTACGCCCTATGCCGTAGTCATAGCCAAGGCCCTCTTTTTAGCCAAGCAAAGAAATTTGGGGCTACCTATAATTTATAATACCGGCGGTTATGACTCCTTGGAATGCCTGTCGCTTTTGGACGGACTAGTGGATATCTATCTTCCAGACGCCAAACTGGCAGCAGCTAAAGACGCCGAAGAAGGGGATCCTGACAGCCGCTCCATGCGCCTTTTAGGTGTAGGAGACTACCCCTGGGTAAATCGCAAGGCAATTTTAGAGATGTACAGGCAGGTGGGAAACTTCCAAAAGGACGATAAGGACATAGCCTATAAAGGCTTACTAATCCGCCATCTGGTTCTCCCTGACAACCTGGCCCGCACCAAGGAACTTTTACCCTGGATAAGGGAGAACTTTGGTACGGAGGTAGCTTTTACCTTAATGTCACAGTACTATCCCACCAACAAGGTGAAGATTGGCTACAATCCTCTATTTAGGGATATGCCTGGTCTGGGAAGACCCCTTAGCCTAGTGGAATACAGCGATTACGTAGAGCAGGCCATTTCTCTTCAATTGGAAAATACTTTTATCCAGGAACCTGAGGCGGCCTTCAATTACTTACCAGATTTTTCCAAGCCGGATGCCTTCAATTAAACGAGTCTTTCCAGATTCTCCCTGAAAAGATTGATAATTTGAAAATCTTTTTAGATATCTTGGAAAAATCCTGCAACGCGTTCGATGTCATTTGTTGGGGAGCTGTTTGGCAGGTTTTTCACAATCGTCTTACCGTAATTTGCATTTATCAGGCGGCTATCTAAGATAGCTAAAAGTCCCTTGTCCGTCTTGCAGCGCAAAAGCCTTCCCAGTCCTTGCTTAAGCAATATAATGGCTTCAGGCATAAAAAAGGTATTAAAGAAGTTACCACCCTCTGATTCTATGAGCCTTTTTTTTGCCTCTGAAAGGGGGGTATCAGGTCTAGGGAAAGGGATCTTATCTATTATTACTGCCGATAGGCTCTGACCAGGGACATCCACACCCTGCCAAAAGCTGGTGGTGGCCATGAGAACTGAGCCCATGTCCTTTTTGAATTTATCTAATAAATCACTGCGAGGAGCTTCGCCCTGCTTGTAGATACGAAAGGGATGTCTAAATGTAGTTATGGCTGCGTGTACCTTATCCAAACGACTATGAGAGGTAAATAGCACTAAGGCTCTTCCTTTAGTTATGGACAATAGCTTGATGAGTTCCGGTATGATGGCAGATGTGAATTTATCGTTATTTTCAGTGGTAGGCGGGGGTAGATGAGTGGGGATATACAGAAGGGTCCTATTCTGATAGTCATAGGGTGAGGGAAAGATATTGGGTGACGCACCCTCGATGCCTAGTTTTTCCTGGAAATAGTCCATCTTGTTTTTGACGCTCATGGTGGCAGAGGTCAAGATGATAGTCTTTTTTTTACTAAAGAGCTTGTCACTTAGGTAGGGTGCCACATTTATAGGGATAGCCGCGAGTTGCACATCTTCCTTGGTACCTTTTACCTGGTATACATATGAGGGATCGCTATTACTGTAAATGAATTCTAGAGACTTGCTGCAGTCAATAAGCTCGTAAATTATTGGTTTGATGTCTTCACTTTCGATATTGATAAGTCCAGTTCTTTTTGAGAGGTCTTCCACCTTGGAAGATAAAGTCATTAAAAAGAGCTTGAATTTTTTGGATTTATCATCCCACTCGCTTTCATCTTTAAAGGGCCATAGGCGTTGTTCTTCGCTCTTGTTTTGATAATTGTTCAAAAGAATAGAGGCATATCCAGAGGCATCCTCAATTATGGGAACAATATTTTCTAATTTTTCCTTGGCATCCTCTGAGGTGAGGATGGAGGATTTAGCCCTGTCGATTAGCTGGGTAAAGCCGTAGAGTAAATTCAGGAAATCCTTGGCGGAAAAATTGAAGCTGAAATATTGGGTGGCAATGTTTTCCAAAAGGTGTGCTTCGTCGAATATTACGGCATCCCATTCCGGCAAGATGGAGACCTGGCTCTGGTTATTTCTTATCACCAGATCTGCCAAAAAAAGATGATGGTTCACAAGGATTATTGAGGCATCCTTAGCTTTTTTGCGGGCCTGGTTTAAGAAGCATTGTGCGCTGTACTTGCAGGTTTGGCCCATACAGGTATCAGACTTGGAAAAGAGGCGGTCAAAGGGATTTACCAGTTTGATGAAGCTGGAAAGTTCATCCAATTCCCCTGATTCAGTATGATCTATCCAGCGACTCAGTTCCTTGAAGCTAAAGTGATCTTCAGTGGGTGCCACTACATCATCAAAACGTTTTTTAAGGATATGGTAGGCCCTCAGACATAGGTAATTATCCCTACCCTTTAAGATAGTCGCCTTGAAGTCAACGTTGAAGTTTTCTCGGATGAAGGCTAAATCTTTCTCATAGATTTGTTCTTGGAGGTTTTTAAGCCCAGTGGAAACTATTGTTTTCTTCTTAGATATGATGGCAGGGAGAAGGTAAGCCAGGGTCTTGCCGGTGCCTGTTCCAGCCTCTATAAGGGAGATGTCTCCGCTTTTGAATGCTCTGGCAGCCTCCAAGAACATCTCCTGCTGAGAGCTGCGGGGTTCAAAGGATGTCCATTGCTTAGACAGCGGTCCATTTTCATCCAGAATTGTTCTAAGTTCCCTTAAGTCATGAGGGAACTGGTTAGGAAGTGGAACAACCATGTTCTAGTACCTGTGCTATGAGCCGATATCGCCCACTTACTCTTTAGGAGAGCAATTTTGAGGATAGTGTCTCAGATAATTGGGGATTATACCACTTTTAGTGGAGACATCAAGATATTTTTCCTAGAGAATAAGTGAAAAATATAAGTAATATAACCGTATTTAATATATTTATATGAGTAAAGAATATAATATACTTATTTAAAATAAAAAAAATAAAATTAGCTAAATTTAATCACAATGCAAAAAGTGCCTGTATAACCAGAGATATCAATCTTTATACTATACAGTGTCGATGCTGCAATATGTTACTACTAAATATTCTATATCTTTTTTTATCTGGAATTTTAGAGACTTTTTCCTCCTCTATTAAGCTTCAAGAAATACTAAAACGGCAATTTACAAGGGGCACGGCCTTAAGGTGGATTAAAGACTGTCTATTTCACAGAGAAAAAGGTTTGAAGGCTATTTCCAGTACCCCGGCAGCTTAGAGGTAAAAGCCTTAAATCCGGATAAAAGGGTGCGCATAGGCTAAGGATTTCGTGCTGCTGCCAGGCTACAGAGCCCCTTTTATCACAGAACCTGGGGGCAGACAAAGGGAAGGCCTCTTTAGCGAATACGAAAAGCTCGTAAAGCTTTAGGCGACTTCCAAGACCCTCAACATGAAAGGTTTCTTATGGTGAAGCCCAGCGACTGTCACCAGACCGCGGCTCACTTAGACATGTTTGCAGCTGGTCTTTTCTTTTTACGAGAACCCCTTATGGGAACGCCCTTAAACAGAAGAGCCGCACGTGACTGGGTAGAGCTCATCGCAGCCGCCTACGGCGGCTACGATGAGCTCATGGGTTTTCCGGCTACAGTATCTCTTAGCAGCTCACTTTCTCCCATACAGTTCAGCGAAGAAATGGCAGCCTCTATCCTGGAATTTAGTAGAGGTGGCCAGGCGCTCTGCGTAGCTGCCCTCATTTTGACCGGCTCGTAAGGTCCCACACTATCTATGGGGTCTTAGCCCAGCAAAACGCCCAAGGTGCCCTTTGGACTAACCAAGGGCGCAATTGGTGCGCCCTAGGAGCATCAGGTCTTAAGCTATGGATATAAGGTTAGGGTCGCTTTCCATAGGAGCTCCAGAACTAACTATGTTCACGTCCTTTACCGCCCAGATTGCCAAGAGCTACTCTCTCTAGAGCAGGATGGGCCTGTGCAATAGCCTGGTGGTGGAGGCCATTAGGAGCTTAATCCCTCTGGCCCTTTTTAAGGTCATCAATAGCTGCGTAAATTTCGTCCTGCACGCACTAACGATCGATCATTGGTAAACAGAAGGGGTAAACAGAAGGGGTAAGCAGAAGGGTTCATTACCTGGAAGAGGTGACTAGCGAAAAAGTTCTAGAAAGATTGGCTTTAAAGCCAACCTGACTTGCCTAGCAGTATCAAAGAGAGTATAATAAAAACAGCCAAGAAATTAGCTGGACATACCCACTCATGATCTGTGATCCTTTGCCAATAAGTGCCGCAAAGTAGCTTTAAAACTTATGAGAGTACCCCATGAGAGCCAAAGAAAGCATATATCAGCGCTTAGAAGATATGGGGATAGGTTATGAGCTAAGCGAACACCCCCCGGTCTATACAGTCGAAGAAATGGAAAAATTAGAAATTGACAAGCTCGGTGTAATTGTCAAGAACCTCTTTTTGCGAGATGGAAAGGGCAAGCGTCATTTTTTGGTCCTTATCCACCAGGACAAGAAAGTGGACCTTAAAATCCTCCAGGCTAAGCTAGGTTCCAGAGGCCTACGCTTTGCCTCGGCTGAGCGCTTAGAGAAATATCTTGGACTGGAAAAGGGAGCTGTAAGCCCCTTTGGTCTCTTAAATGACAAGGACCACATGGTGGAAGTTGTCTTAGACGACGATTTGCACAATTTCAGTCGCTTAGGTGTCCATCCAAATGACAACACCGCCACTGTGTGGATATCTCCATTAGACCTTAAGAGAGTTATCTTGGAAGAAGGGTATGTGATCACTTATCTTAGGCTTTAGGTTCTATTTGTGGGACCCATGAAGGGTTCTATTGTTTTTGGTAAGTTTGGAGGAGGTAGCTATGCTCCATAATACGCCAAAACTTCATAACATCGGTTTTTCACAGTTTTTGTTGTGTTTATTTGAACATTACCACGAAGGCGTGCTCGTAACAGATCAAAATGGTATTCTGACTTATTATAATAAAGCTATGGCCAAGCTTGATGGACTTGATTCCCAAAATGTCTTAGGCCGTTCTATTACTGATATCTATAAGTTGGATACTTCGCAGAGCATTACTCTCACCGCTTTAAGGCTTGCTCGGCCGATAATCAATCAACCTCATATCTATCAAACAGTGGGTGGCAAACTGGTAAACTCCATAAGTAGCGCTTATCCCATATTTGATAAAAATGTTTTGGTTGGAGCCGTTTGCACAGTTGTTGATTATTCCGTCCTGGAGGCTAATTACAGTAAAAGCCAGGAAAAAGCTAAAGTCCTGCCTAAGAGTTCAGAGCCTTTCTCTGATGTGGTTCTTTTTGAAGATATAATCGCCAATAACGAGATCATGAGAAATGCGATAGATACAGCCAAGAAGACGGTATTCAAGCCGTCTTCCGTGATGCTGGTAGGCGAAACCGGAACAGGGAAAGAGCTTTTTGCAAGGGCTATCCATTATTCCGGTCAGAGGGCCACAGGGCCTTTTCTGGCCATAAATTGTGCATTAATGCCCAGCGCTCTTTTGGAGGGCATTTTATTTGGCACGTCTAAAGGGGCCTTTACAGGAGCCTTAGATAAGCCAGGCCTATTCGAATTAGCCAATGGGGGGACCCTGTTTTTAGATGAATTGAATTTTATGCCAATGGACCTCCAACCGAAGCTTTTAAGGGCGCTCCAGGACAGAAAGATTCGCCGGATAGGCTCTGGTGAGGAAATGGCCATTGACGTTAGGATCATAAGCTCAATAAACGATTCTCCCTTTAAGGCAATAGAGCAAGGTTCTATGCGCTCAGATCTCTTCTACAGACTAGGCGTGGTGATGGTCTACTTGCCACCTTTAAGGGACCGAAAAGATGACATTGTAACTTTGTTGGATCGTTTTGTCAAAAAGTTCAATAAGGCTTTAGGATACCATGTTAACGGCTTTTCGTCCGATGCCTTAGCTGCGCTTCTAGAACACTCCTGGCCAGGTAATGTAGGGGAACTGGAGCATGCCGTCGAGGCGGCTATGAACGTAATAGAACCAACTGACACAACGATAAATTTGGACCACTTGAAATCCGCTATACCCTTAGGTAAATTAAACATAGCCAGGTACCAGGAGCTCTCCTTACAAGCCCAGAGCGCAAATCCTTCAGCGGATGAAGACATGGATGACGATTACGCTCGGGAAATAGCCATTCTGTCAAAAGCTTTGCAAAAGAGCCGAGGCAACGTGGCCCGTGCGGCAAAATCACTGGCCTATTCGCCTCAGCGGCTTCATTATCGTATAAAGAAATTGGGGGTATCTGTTTCCACCTTTAAACGGTAATGTACTTTATTTTCTCTGTTACCTTTGATTACTAGGAAGTTGGTTAAAATATGGCCCAGAAAATTGGCGTTGTTGCATGCGATGTTATCAAAAATGAGATCATAAATGCCTGCAAAGGAGTGGATATTCCTATGGTATTTTTGGATTACGGTCTTCACAGAACTCCTCAGAAAATGCCAGAATGTATCAATGAATCTGTGCATGACTTGAATAATATCGGTATAGATAGCGTTATTTTGGGCTATGGTCTATGTTCAAACGGTGTTGTCGGCGTCTCTTCCATAGGCAATATCATAATTCCCCGTTGTCATGATTGCATTTCTCTACTTTTAGGATCCCCTGAAAGGTACATGAAATTGTTTACTGAGCTTCCAGGCACTTATTTCCTGACCGATGGTTGGATCCGCAATGGAGGCGATCCAATATCCACTATTGAGCAGCGCTACATCCCTCGCCTGGGTGAGAAAAAGGCCTGGAAGGGGATGAGAATGGAGCTGGCAAATTACAAAAAGATTTGCTTTGTCAATAATGGCATAGGAGATATAGAAATGTTAAGGGAGCGCTCCAAGGAGAATGCCAAGGCCTTTGGCTTTGAGTATATTGAAGTTGAAGGCGATCTTAGCTACTTTAAGCGCCTTATGTTTGGTCCCCGAGAGATGCGGGAATTTGTTCTTTTGGGGCCAGGGGAAGAGATCAAAGACAATTTTTTTTATGGCAATCCAGAGTTGGCTGCGTTTCAAGGGGCAAGGTAGAGATAATGACTTGGAGCCTAATTTTACTGGTCGCACCTTCTTTTGGATAGGGATTAGCTTAAGATATAACTTAAGCTAATTTTCTTGGGTAATTTATTGCTTTAATGGGCTTTTAAGATCTTGCCCAAAACTTTTGCTTTCTATTTCATTGAATAAAACATTCAATAAAGATAAAATTCTTTTTAGATTTTCTTTAGTTTTTTTAAGTTGCATGCAGTTTTTTTATCATTTTAGAGAAAATTTTTTCTACTCAAATTATATGCGGGAGCATTTTTTTATCGGAGGGCAAATTTTTATGGCTGCCCACAATAAGACTAATTTCGAGGGAGTATTTTATAGGGAACGTAAGAAAAAGTTCCAAGGATTACCTGATAAGGTCTATGAATTTTGTTACCAGCATTTAGGCAAGAAACATTGGGTTACCTTTGGGCGCACTAGCGAGGGAGCCACTGCCCAGGAAGCGTATAAGTGTAGATTACTGTACCTAAATGAGATGAATAATAAGTCAGCTGAACCAAAACCTGAGGCAAAGCCCTTCCTTGTAAAAGATGCCACCGACCTCTTTATGAGCCATAAGACGCACAATAGCAGCCCAGAAAGCGTTAAAAGCTCTAAGTCTTACGTTAAAAAATATTACGAACCAATAGGCCACCTTAAAATATCTGAACTTACCGTATTGTGGGTAGAAGATTTTGTAAAGTTCCTTAGCCAAACCCTGGTGCCGTCTACTGTGGCGGTTGTCTCTTCAATATTGCGCAAAGGCATTAATCTTGGCATTAAGAAAGGCTTGTATCGTGGCATCAATCCAATGTCAGCGGAGGCAGGTTTTCCGGCAATTAAAGGTAGAAGGCAGTGCGAGCGCTATCTAACTTTAGAAGAGGCCGAAACCCTTTTAGATGAGCTAAAGAAAAGCGCTCCGATTTGGCACGATATGGCTTTCCTTTCTTTAAACACGGGGATAAGATGTAGTGAGCTTTATAAAATCACCCCAAGTGATTTAAATCCTGAAGCATTGACCCTTAACATTCCCAATAAATCAGGAAAAGTAGAAACCCTTTCTCTGACTAAAAAATCACTAGAAGTATTGATGCAACGCGCTCTAACTTTAGGTCCGCATGATAATATTTTTCCAAGGCAGCCTACTTATGCATTTAGAATTGCTGTGGAAAGACTTGGGTTAAACAAAGGTATAACCGATAAAACCCATAGAGTTTGGTTCCACACTTTAAGGCACACTTTTGCTAGTTGGCTAGTACTATCCGGAGAAGATATTTACTCGGTTCAAAAACTCATGAGGTTTAATAGCCTTGAGCAAACCTTAAGGTATAGCGACATTACTTGCGACGAACCTCATAAATAGTACGACCTAAAAATATCATTTGTTGTCCTATCGGGGTTTTAGGCTAGCTCCGTGGCGTGTAAAATTGCCAGAAAGATGTCCTGGAAGTCAAAGACTCTATGGCTTTCTTTATTTTTCGAAGGCTTTAGGCTGGTTACTCTAAGCCTAAGGTTGGGCTACCGCCATATAAGCGCCTTAGCACCTTGTTACCAAGGTTCAGGCGGAGGATTAGCCTTAATAGGACCGTAGGTTTATGGCTAGTTAAGGCAGATACCCAAGCCTAGCCTTATAAATTTTGACATCTAAGGCTAAAGACTAAAGCGCCCGCATTAATTGCGGGCGCTTTAGTCATAATAATGTTAAAAAGCCTAAATTAAGATGATACGGTAACTCTTTTACCCATAAGGCTTAAGATCCCCAAGACCACGAGGATTACCACAACAACGCCAATGGCCACGCCTGCGGCGCCTCCATTGGGTACCATGGCGTTATCCAGCTCCCCGGCTAGAGCGCTTATCTCTTCCGGAGTGAGCTGTAGAAGACGCTCTTCGATTTCAGTTTCGGAATAACCTAAGGCAACTAAGGTCTCGGATACCTTCTTGGATTCCAGGTAACTGCGAATCCTATCCATGTCCACATCACCCTTTGCCTCCTGGCTGGCTATAGTTGGGGTGAATCCTGCCCAAGCATATCTAGGGGCTAAACCTAAGGCTAGGGCCATGGCTAGCATGAGTAAAAGAACTCTGCGGCCAAATTTACTGGTCAACATGTAGTGCATATTTGCCTCCTTATCACAAGGCTGTTACGAGATAGAGGGTTGGAAAATTTTCTTTACCGACTGGAGAGTCGGGTGTATTTTTTTAAACCATTTATTTAGGCAGTAGTTGGGTTGAAATAACAATATATAGCTTACCTATGGAAAAAAATCAGGCGAAAGCAAAGAAAATTTTTCTGTGAGCTTTTACTCTCTTTCTTTTCTTAACTTCAGGGAAAGCTATTGAAAGGGGGCTCTTAAACATTACCTGGCTCGATAAATAGCTGAAAAAACTAGAAAAAATAATAGGGTAAAGTGTCGATCAAATTTTTCCCGATTCGAGGGAAGTGGATATGATTATAAGATTTTTATTTCCAATATGCAACACTATAAAGAATTTTACTAATCTTGTTTTGTATTTTTTCCGTTACCAGCTAAAAATGGAGCTCTTAGGCTAACTATATGGTGTTTTTCAATTTTTGTATGCCTTTGGGTTTAATTTTTCTACGCCACTATTTTCAGAGTTACCATAAATGGGCTATAGTCTAGTTTTTAGGCTACTAAATTTTTTACGATTTATTTACTGTCTGATTTTTCCCTCTAATGGCTTTGCAACAAGGCTACGAGGAACTTATATCATATTATTTGAAAAATTCTTGTATTACAATCTTATATGTATTTTATTTATGATATAGAGTTTTTAAGTATTTTATCAATATTTATTATTATTATTAATTTAATATAAAATATTTTAATAAATAATTATATTTAATTATCTATATTAAAATTAATTTCAACTTTTTTATGTCTCTAGCCGGGCTCCGGGAGTTTCGTTTTTTTGGCTATTGATTAAAGCCCTAGAGGCAATTGCGAGGATGCACTTTTCTATACTTGTGGCTTAGCACCAGTTACTAACTATTGGTGCCATATCCTAGCTAGATTGTTCTAAATTCCCTGAGGGTCCGAGGTTTAAAGGCTTTTAGCCTTCTTAAAGACAAGTTTACAATGAGTAAAACCCGGATTTTTACCTTGAGCGCAGGATAAATGGCATTAGCTGGACATACAATTGCAGTTAAGAGAATACGGCTAAAAAGCGTTATCATATTTACGAAATTTTCATAACTAGAGCCATTAATTAGAAAATTCTAAAAAACAGCAATTAATGATCTAACACTAAATACAGAGAAACAACAAAAAAAATCTTAATTTTATAAAAGATCAAATAAACTTAATCTTCTATAAATCGTAGGTAGCTTCCAGTATCTGATACAAAATCTGAATGTGCTTTTAATCCCTGTTTCAGAGAATTGATTAAACGAATGTTTTAGAGTCAGAGCTAAAAATAAAATTTGCAATTTTATACTTTGATAAAGTTAAAAGATATTTAAATCATTTGAAAATGCAATACTGGCGTAAATACAATTGCCTAGTCAATTTTTGTAAGGCTCTGTTAAATGAGGTCAAAACTGCATCAAGTGCGCACTAGCCTATCTAAAAAATAAATGCAAATGTTTAATTATGTTTCGTTTGTGAGTTTAGTTTATTTCATAAAAAATGCACTCTAGAAAATTAGCTTGAAGCCGCTAGAACAGATTATATGAAGAACTTTACAGTTTTTTTAATCAATTTTAATTTAGCCTGCCATGCACCCCTGGCTTTGCCTCTCATTTACAAAAGACTGCGCTGACTTTCCATTACTATCTTTAGCATTTAGATCGGCCCCAGCTTTGGTCAAAATCGATACTACGCTGTTTATCTCATCAATAGAGCCATATGAACAAGAAGAAATATACATTAGAGGCGTCTTGCCGTTATTGTCCCTGGCATTCACATCCGCCCCAGCATTTATTAGGGCATTAACCACTGAGGTACCAAAGGATTCTACAGCATTCATAAGGACCGTTCTTCCATCTGTATCACGGGCATTAACATCAGCTCCTGCGGAGACTAAAATGTTCAAAACTGCAATTCTCTCTTCTGGTTTTGATTGGGATTCAAAACCAGGTTGCCAAAGTGTAGTTAAGGGGGTCAATCCATAATTATTTCTAGCGTTAACATTTGCGCCAGCATTAATTAAAGCTCTCACCACCTCTGAATTTATAAACATGGATGCAGCCGCTATATGGAGGGGTGTTTCGCCCCAATCATCTTTGGCATTAACATTTGCTCCGGCTTTAATGGCATCTTGGACCTTTGAAAGATTGCCAGTATCTACCAATGAAAAAAATTCGCTATCCGACATTGCTGCTTTGCCTGGGCTTGTAAGTACGGCGTTAAACATAATAATAGCTAATAGTGTTATCATTATATGTAAAATTTTCATAGGTAAGCTCCATAATTGGAAAGTTGTAATTGCAAGTACCTTATAATATTTTAAAGATTAATAAAGAGAGTGTAAATGTGGTCATTTTTTTCTTAGATGAATAAAGTATAAAATATCCCAATGTATATAAATATTTTCAAAATATAGCTTAAAATTTTATCATACTAAAACAGGCAGAATTTTTTTCGAACCCAAGATTTGTTAAGCCTACGACAGAGTCCGACCTAAAACAATTTTTTGGCTCTTTGATCGCCCTATAAAAATTTTCTTTGCTATTAAAAGATAGTACCTAGAAGGTTAATTTTAAAGCTCGTTAAATTAAATTTTAATTTAGGTTCTCAGGCACCCCTCGCTTTGCCTTTCATTAACTAAAGGGCGCGCTGAACTTCCATTATTATCTTTCGCATTTAGATCGGCCCCAGCTTTTGTCAACATCGATACTATACTTTCTACCTCATCAATAGATTCATATGAACAGAAAAAAAGATACATTAGAGGCGTCTTGCCGTCATTGTCCCTGGCATTCACATCAGCCCCAGCATTTATTAGGGCATTAACCACTGAGGCACCATAGCATTCTACAGCAATCATAAGGACCGTTGTTCCATCTTTATCACGGGCATTAACATCTGCGCCTGCGGAGACTAATAAGTTCAAAGCTGCAATTCTCTCTTCTGGAACTAAACGGAGTGTAAAACGAGATAGAAGTGTAGATAAGGGGGTCAATCCAGAATTATTTCTAGCGTTAACATTTGCGCCGGCGTTAATTAAAGCTCTCACCACCTCTGAATTTATGAACATGGCTGCAGCCGCTTTGTGGAGGGGTGTATTGCCATACTTATCTTTGGCATTAATATTTGCTCCGGCTTTAATGGCATCTTGGACCTTTGAAAGATCGCCTTTATCTACCAATGAAAAAAAGTCGCTATCCGACATTGCTGCTTTGCCTGGTCTTGTAATTACGGCGTTATACATACTAATCGCTAATAGCGCTATCATTATATGTAAAATTTTCATAGCTAAACTCCACAATAGGAAAATTCTAAATGTAATTACTTCGTTATTTAAAAGCTAACACGAGCTAGAAAAATTTTCCTTTTCCCATGACTATTCTTCTGCTTACTGGCAATGTTCTTCTGATTTCTGACTATTGTCTTAATTGCCGCCAGCCTTAAGAGTGTGAAACGAACCAAATCCCTTGATAGTTCTAAGTGGCGTGCAATTGGAGGCTTAAAAGTGCCGCGATACTTGCCATGATAACGAAGTATAGCCATCAGCGGCTTTAGCTCGTATTGAAATTAGCACTCCCATTAACCTACCCGAGCACCAATGCCAGAATGTTGGGTAAGGCTTAAAGTTTACCCAAGGGACAATCAAAAAGATCTAATAAGGTACAAATGGGCTCCCTGCTTATGCAAGGTGTGCCTTTTTGTAAAGGGGCAGCAAATTTTGTTGTCTTTTATTATTTATAATAGCTTCCTTTAGATATCCAGTTCCCTGACGTTTAGGGCATTGTCCTGGATAAAGTCGCGTCTGGGTTCCACCTTTTCTCCCATGAGCACGGTAAAGATGTCGTCGGCATCCATGGTATCTACTACCCTTACCCTCAGGAATGTGCGGCGGGCCGGGTCCATGGTGGTATCCCACAGTTCGCTGGCATTCATCTCGCCCAATCCTTTGTAGCGCTGGACCTTTAATCCTTTCTGGCCTGCATTTTCCATATCTGCCAGAAGCTCCTCTTCGCTTTCTATCTCGTAGCGGCGGTCCTTGTGCTTTACAAGGAAGGGGGCTTTTAAAGATCCATTGTGCTTGGACCTTAACTTTAAATATTTCTGAAAGAGTTCTCCGTTTAAGAAGTCCTGGTTCAAGCGGAGCTTTTTTCTCTTGTCCTGAGCGCTTGTAAGTAGGAGGTGAAAGCCTTTGGGCTTTTCCTCTTCCAGGTCATGGCCATTTTCCCCGTTTTCCTGGTTATCATTGCCCTGGGGCTTTATGATGGGCGGCTCATCTGGAAAGTCGGGACCTATGACGTCTAAACCCCTTCCCACTAAGGCCCCGGCCAGTTGCCTGGTCCATTGTTCGTCTAAAAAGCCGTTGGGGTTACTGGAAAACTCCCTTTCAATTAAGCCCCAGAGCCTTGAGGGAAAGCCTTTGCGGAACTGGCGGTCTTTAAAGTCGTTTTCCGCCATAAGGCTTACGATAAGGTCCTTTAACTCCTGGCCCATAAGCTCTTTTTCAGTATCCCCTGCGCCTTTGATGCTCCTATCCTCCAGGTAGCGGTTCAAGGTGAAGCTGCGCATGGAGGACTCATCTTTGATGTAGATGGGCTTGGACTTTTGGCCGCTTTTTACGCCGTAAAGGGGCGGCTGGGCTATATAGAGGTGTCCTCTTTCTATGAGCTCTGGCATCTGGCGGTAAAAGAAAGTGAGAAGCAAGGTCCTTATATGTGCCCCGTCCACGTCGGCATCTGTCATGATGACCACCTTATGGTAACGGAGGTTTTCCATCTTGACCCCGGATGCCCCTTTAGGACCTATGCCGGTACCAAGGGCGGTAATGATATTTCTTATCTCCTGAGAGGCGATGACTCTGTCGAAGCGGGAACGCTCGACATTTAGGATCTTGCCGCGCAAGGGAAGTATAGCCTGGAACTTGCGATCCCGGCCCTGTTTGGCGGAACCTCCGGCGGATTCTCCCTCCACCAGGTATAGCTCGCAGATGGTGGGGTCCTTGGATTGGCAGTCGGCAAGTTTTCCAGACAGGGAATGGCCGGAAAGTAGGCCCTTTTTGCGTTCCATGTCCCTGGCCTTGCGGGCAGCTTCCCTGGCCCTGGCGGCATCCACCACCTTGGTTATGATCTTTTTGGCAACAGCCGGGTTTTCCTCAAAAAAGGTGGAGAGCTTTTCGTAGACCATGGTGTCCACTATGCCCTTAATATTGGCGTTGCCTAATTTGCTCTTGGTCTGTCCCTCGAATTGGGGTTCTGGGACGCGGATGGAGATGACCCCGCAGAGTCCTTCCCTGACGTCGTCTCCTTCCAGGTTAGAGACTTTGAGGTTTTTGGGGAGCTTGTCAGAGGCTAGGTACTGATTTACAGCCCTGGTAAGAGCCGTTTTAAAGCCGGAAAGGTGCGTTCCACCTTCCACGGTGTTGATGTTGTTGACAAAGGAAAGCACCTGCTCCGAGTAACTATCGTTGTATTGAAAGGCCACCTCTATGTAGATATTTTGGCTTTCGCCCTCCAGGTAGACGGGCTTATCGTGTACCGTGCTCTTCTGGCGGTTTAAGTAGGCCACGAATTCTATAATGCCGCCCTTGTAGAGGAACTCTTGGAACTCAGAGCTCCTCTCATCTGTGATGCTGATATAGAGTCCCTTGTTTAAAAAGGCCAGTTCCCTTAACCTCTTGGCCAGGGTCTCGTAATCGAATTCCGTGGTCTCGAAAATGGTGGCGTCCGGCTTAAAGTGCACCATTGTGCCGCTCTTTTTCACCTCGCCCACTTCCACAAGCCCGGTTGTGGGAACGCCTCTTTCGTAGCGTTGGCGATAGCGTTTTCCAGAGCGCTTCACCTCCACCTCCAGCCATTCAGAAAGGGCGTTGACAGCTGAGACGCCCACTCCGTGAAGACCCCCTGAGACCTTATAGGTCTTCTTGTCAAACTTGCCTCCAGCGTGCAGCTTGGTCATGACCACCTGGACAGCGGGCACCTTTTCCGTGGGATGGATATCCACCGGAATGCCTCGGCCATTGTCTTTTACCTTGACTGTACCGGCCTGGGTGATGGTTACCTCTATCCGGTCGCAGTATCCGGCCATAGCCTCGTCAATGGCGTTGTCCACTACCTCGTAGACCAGGTGATGTAATCCATGGCTAGAGATGCTGCCAATATACATGGACGGAAGTTTGCGAACCCCCTCCAGACCCTCCAGGATCTGGATGTGATCCGCCATATAATCTTCAGGGCTGTTTATATCGCTCATAGATGTCAGTCGTGTTACCCAATTGGGGCCTTTTACCCCAATTTAAAAAAAAGACTAAATTATTGCCCTTTACCCTTGGAGCTGCCAAGGGTAAAGGGCAAAAGGCCAAGCTAAAAGGTAATAGGTAATAAGTTATTTGTTGATCTTAACTGTAGTTAAGATCCCCATGTAACCTGGGTCATCGGCGCCTTTTATGATTACAGGCCTATTGGCATCCAAAATCTCAATTTGGAATCTCTCGCTTTTGAGGTTTAGAATGGGGTCCATAAGGTGCCTGGGCTCAAAGCCTATGGTGAGCTCTTCTCCCTCGTATTGCACCGCAACATTTTCTTCGGCCAAACCCAGTTCCGGGTTGTGGGTAGATAAGTTCAAATTGTCTTGGGTGAACTTGAAGTAGATGACCTTGAACTTATTTGTAGTTAAAAGAGTCATGCGCCTTAAGGTGTCGATGAACTCCCTGCGATTCAAGGTTATGGTGATGGTGGGGGAAGGGGGTATGAGCTTGCGGTAATCTGGAAAGTTTCCCTCTAAGAGCCTTATCATAAGGAGGGAATTGTCGGTCTTGGCCACCAAGCTTGAGATATTGACTGCCAGTTGGATAGACTCAGAGGTTTCAGCTAACAGCTTTAGCTCCATTAAACCCTTTCTGGAGGTAATGAGCCCCCTGTCCCCATCGAAGTCGGCAATAGTCGGGCTAGTAAGGGTAGTAATATTGAGCCTATTGGAGTCCGAGGAAACGAGGTGCAAAACTTTTGCGTCATCCACCTCCTCGGTAATCCAGAAGATCCCAGCTAAGTTGTAATTAGTATTGGTGGTGGTGACCGAATAGCTGGTCTTACTGATGGCGTCCAGGAGATCGGAGCTTTTCACCTGTGCCAAGGGCAGATTTTCCAACTGGGGGGACCTGGGAAACTCATCGGGGGACATGCCGTAGATATTCGTCTTAAAGGCTCCGCCTTTGACCTCTAGCGTAAAATTGTCTAATTCCTCCAGGTCCAGGACCTCTGAGGAATCTAGGGAATGGCTGATGTCATTTAGGGTCTTGGCAGGTATGGCGAGCTTTCCTTCGGAGATGACGTCAGCTAAGTATTCTGCCTGAAAAGTGGTCTCTAGATCCGTAGCATTCAAAATCAGCTTGCCGCCGACAGTTTGCAAAAGGACATTGGATAGAATCGGCATGGACGTAAATTTTCCAGCTATGTTAGATGTCTGGCTCAGGCCTTTTTGGAATTCATCATTTTTCACTTTGGCTTTCAGCATGTATCCTCCAGTGTAAAATGCGGTTTAAGCTAATTTTGGCATGTGCTTTGGCGCACCTTTCTTGTGGCCAAAAATAAAAATATAAATTAAAAGTTTAGAGGGAATTTAGCATGGGGAAATTGGTCTTGTTTAGGATCTTTTTTTGTGGCCTTTATCGCACAAGATCCCTATTAATACCACATTTTGAGTCTATAAGCAAGTTTAGTTTAAGCTTTTTAGCTTTGGGGCTCTAATTAGAAATTTGGCCCCAAAATTGTCCTAAAAAGTGGGCCTCCCTTTCTTAGTAGCTCTTGAAAGCTTTAGGTAGATTTTGAGGCTACTATAGGTAGTTTTTTCTGGGATTTTCGGGTGCTCCCTTAAAGAGATTTTTTTAGATCCTTTGGGTTCCATTTTTTCTTATTTTTTAGCTAGTTTGCTCTTTGCCCACAGTGCAAGCTTTTCCCTGGCTATTTTAGCGTTGTGGCGGATATCCACGGGAAAGTCATTATGGCTTAAAAAGTCTTTGATATCCCTGGTGCGGGGATTGGCCTTGGCCAGGGTGCTTAGCTCTTTGGTCAAGGACTCCCAGCGGGAATTATCCAATTTTTTGGAAGTTTCTAAGACTATAACGGGGATTTGGGAGCCGGGGTCGCCCACCCCCACTAAGGCGCTGCGGCGCACCAAGGGATGGTTATTGAAGACGGATTCGCAGGAGATGGTAAAGAGGACTCCCTTAGGGGTAGTTACCCTCTGGTTCTTGCGTCCGCAGAACCAGACCCTTCCCAGGGCGTCCTTCCAGCCCAGGTCCCCCATGCGCCGCCAGAGTTTTCCTTCCGGGCCTTTTACTATGCTTAAGGCATCGGCCTGGGGAAGCTCGTAATAGCTAAGGGCCACCACTGGTCCTGTGGCTATGAGCTCGCCCACCTCCCCCTGGGGCAAGAGGTCAGTTTCTTTAAAGCTTTCTATTTTCTTTTCGCTGATGGGGAGGATTAAGATATCGTGCCCGGTTACAGGCCTTCCCAGGCACATCCCAAAGCCCTGCTCGCTCATGCCCCGGGTCTCTTGGATCTCATGGACCTCTATGCGCGTAAGGGGCATGGCCTCTGTTGCCCCGTAGGGGGTGAAAACTAAGGCCTCTGGTTCTAAGGACTCTTTCACCCTTAAAGCCAATTGGGGTTGCACCGGGGCCCCGGCGCAGATGACTGTCTTTAAACCTTTAAGCTTTACCTTATTTTCTTTTAGGTAATTTGCCAGGTTGCTTAAAAGGACCGGAGAGGCAAAAAGTGAGCTGGCCTTGTCTTCCAAGATGGCGGTAACCAACTTCTTGGGGTCTGCCAGGGCCGGAAGGGTGGGATTCATGGAGGGCATGACCGCGGTCACCCCCAAGGCCGGGGTAAAGAGCCCGAAGAGAGGGAAGGTTACAAGATCTCTGTCCCCTTCCTGGAGGGCAAAGTTTTCGCGGATCAATTCCACCTGGGCCCTAAACATAGCGTGGGTATAGATGACCCCCTTGGCCGGGCCCGTAGCCCCCGAGGTGAAAAGGATGGCAGCTGTAGAATCCTCTGGGGTTTCCACCATATGGTGGGTGGGCCCTTTGCCCTCTAAGAGGTTTTTTACAGTCTCACCACCCCAGCCCCATCTGCGGCCTAAGGTTACACGTAAGGTTAGCTCTTTAAAGTGCCCTTTAAAGATTAAAGAGAGAAATTGGGCCTTGGGCGAACCAATAAGTGCCTTGGGACCTGCGGTCCCCAGGCACTCTAAAAAGCGCTTGGCCCCCATCCCGGGGTCCACCATGACAGGGATTAAACCCGCCTTGAAGACAGCAAAGACTATGATGTGAAAGTCAGGGCCGTAGGGGACTAAGAGGGCCACCTTGGAACCCGCTTTAAGGTCCATGTTTATGAGCCCGGAGGCAAGCTGGGAACTATCATCGTCTAGCTCTTTAAAGCTAAGGGTAGTCCGAGATAGACAATCGGCTCCCACCCTAGATAAGGTGGCTATCCCACTAGGATTTTTGCGGGCAGCCTCACTTATTAAAGAGGCAATGTTAAAGATATTTTTTTCAATTATTGGCATGGCAAGTATTAGTGTATTTTTAGGGGCTTTTTGCCTATTTAGCTGGAGAGTGGCCCTTCCAGAAGTCTTCCAGGCCTTTTAGGATCTTTTTGGGCTCATCTTCCAGGGCTAGATGGCCTGAATTGTCTAGAGCCAAGACCCTGGCTGCGGGGAGTCTTTTTTTGCAGTAATAGAGAAAGGGAGGGGAAAAGACAAAGTCCGAAAGTCCCCACACAAGAAAGATGGGCATCTTAGCTAAAGACGCAAGTCCCTTGTCTATAGCATTTAAGGTAAAGCGGCTAGGGTGCTTGTCATCTAAGGGAATATCCTGGACAAAGCCGGCTACCCCAATTCTTAAGGCTTTTGTCCAGTAAGGCGCAAAATAGCCTTCCCTGGCTTTTTGGCCAAGGGGTCTTAGAGACCCCTTGGCCAAAAAGCCAGAGTTAAAGAGCCCTAAGGTTTTTATCATGAAGCCGCCCAAGGCGTTACAGGTGCGGAAGGCTTTTAAGCTAAAGGGAAGCCTGTAGCCAATGGGGAGCCTAGTGCCCGTATTCAAAAGGACAAGGGAGTGGACCTTGTGGGGATTTTCCATAGCCCAGCTAAGAGCAATGGGGCCTCCCCAATCGTGGGCTATGAGGCGGACTGGATAGTTTATCTCTAAATTGCCTAAAAAATAGCCCAGATCTAAGATGCGATCGGCTAGCCTATAGTTGTAGCTTAAGGGGTCGGGCCTTGAGGACAAGCCCATACCCAGGTGATCCATGGCTATGAGCCTGAAACTATCTTGGAAATGGGAAATAACCTTGCGCCAGAGAAAGGACCAGGTGGGGTTCCCGTGGACCAGGACTATAGGGGGGCCATTTCCTTCATCCACATAGTGCAAGATGCCGTCGGGGAGGGTCATGTACCTGGAAGTAAAAGGATATTCCAGGCGCCAGGGGCCCTCTTGGACCCGGGGCAACAAAAGACTTTGGGGGTGGGGCGTGGGAGGGCCTTTCATGCGTTTAAGGGCACAATGGACGAGGTTTTGACGTCTACTAGACCCTTGGAGGTGAGCTTTAGTTCCGGGACAACGGGTAGGCTCATGAAAGCCAGCGGCATAAAGGGGTCATCGGTCTTTCCAAAGCCCAGGCGGGGGAGGGTTTCTAGCAAAGCGCCCAAGATATTGGCAGTTTCCAAAAGTGTCATGGTGCTCATGAGGCCCCCTATGGGAAGCGGCAGTTCACCTAGGACCTTACCGTCTAGGACCGCAATGAGGCCGCCCTCAATTGCAGCCAGCCTTTTCGCGGCGATTATCATATCCTTATCCGAGGCCCCCAGCACCACCAGGTTATGGGAGTCGTGGCTCACTGTGGAACCTATTGCCCCCCTTTTTAAGCCCAGGCCCTTTAAAAAGCCTATTGCCGGCTTTGACTCTGGTCTATAGCGGTCAAAGACCGCCATTTTGGCAATGTCTTTTTCCGGATCGGATAAAAATTCCCCGGAACGTACTGGAAGTTCCATTATTAGCTCATCGGTTACTATCTCAGAGTCCCTCATGCCTATGACCCGGGCCTTTAAACTCTTTGAGGCCAAGGCCTTTAGATCCCCGGCTTTGATGGGGCCAAGTTTTACCGAATGGCGCATGGCATCCGCCTTTCCGGGTCCTATGACAGGGACCAAGGACTTTCCCTCCCTGGCGGTTAAGACGCCGTCTTTCCAGACCATAGAGGGCCTAAAGGACCAGAGGTCGGGATAGAGGGCCATGTCCGCCCTGTAGCCAGGGGCCAAGGCCCCTATGTCAGTAAGGCCGTAGTGCAAGGCCCCGTTTAAGGATGCCATGTTGATGAGCTCTGGGAGAGAGACATTGCGGGCAGCCAAGGCTACCCTCAGAAGGTGGTTAATGCTCCCATCCACCTTGAGGTCTATGGCGTGCCTATCGTCTGTGGCCATGGCGCAGAAACGGGAATTGAAGGAAGTCACAATAGGTAAGAGATTTAACAGGTTCTTGGCCGCAGTTCCCTCCCTTAGTAAGCAGAAGATCCCACTGGAGAGCTTGTCTGAGAGCTCTCCGCAGGAGGTGGACTCATGGTCGGAAGATATTCCGGCTGCTGCATAAGCGGTAAGGCTTCTACCCATTAGACCCGGGGCGTGGCCATCTAAGTAAAATTCCTTGCGGGTGGGGCAGTCTTTCCACTTGAGGTTCATCTTTTCCAGGACCTCAGGGTCTAAAGATAAGACCCCGGGAAAATTCATCATCTCCCCTAGGCCTAAGACCCTGGGGTGACAGATAAAGGGCAGGAGGTCTTGGGCCTTAAGTGTTGCGCCCCCGCATTCCAAATCAGAGGCTGGAACGCAGGAAGGGAGCATGACGAAGATATTTACCGGTGTCCCTTCGGAGGCGTCCAAAAAGTATTGGATGCCTTTAGCGCCTGCTACATTAGCTATCTCATGGGGGTCGGCTATTACTGTGGTTACCCCATTGGCATTTAAAGCCCGGGCGAATTCTGCCGGGGAGCAGAGGGAAGATTCTATGTGGACGTGGCTATCCATGAGGCCTGGAAGGAGGTAATGGTTCCTTCCATCTATGGTGACAGTCGAGTCGTAAGCCCCAACTCCGGCTATGTAACCATCTTTCACAGCCAGGTCCGCCGGGGTGAAAAAACCCGTAAAGGAGTTGAAGATGAGGGCTCCCTTAATGACGAGGTCCGGTTCCATGTCCCCCATGGCGGTGAGTATGAGGTTTTTTATAGGTTTTTCTTTCAAAAGGATAGACCTAAAAAGGCAGGGCCTTTAAAAATTAGAAATGAAACTATGCTTGATTGCTAATTATAGCATTATTCTTATGGTTTTTTTACTGGCTTTTTGCATAAAAAGAGCCAGAGCCGGAAACTAGCTTAAAGACAAAGGAAAAAGAGTTTTTTTGGGGTACTTGCCGCCAAGGTAGAAGGCTTTGCCTAGTCGTCATCGGTTTTTAAGACGGCGATAAAGGCGCTTTGCGGCACTTCTATTTGACCCACCATCTTCATGCGCTTTTTGCCTTTTTTCTGCTTTTCCAAAAGTTTTCTCTTTCTAGTAATATCCCCTCCATAGCATTTGGCAGTTACGTCCTTGCGGAATGGAGTTAGGGTGGAGCGAGCTATGATCTCTGAACCTATGGCCCCCTGGATGGCTATCTTAAACTGTTGGCGGGGGAGCTCCTCTTTGAGCTTGTTGCAGACTGAGACCGCCCTGGCCCTAGCCCTGTCCTTGTGGACTATGACAGATAAGGCATCCAATCTATCCCCATTCAATAAAAAGTCCAGCCTGCACAGTTTACCTGGCCTGTAATCTAAAAGTTCGTAATCAAAGCTCCCATAACCCTGGGTGATGGATTTTAAGCGGTCATAGAAGTCGTAGACTATTTCCGCTAAGGGGAGCTCGAAGATTAGCTCTGCCCGGCCCAAGGTTGGATACGATAGGTTTGTGCTAATGCCCCGCCTATCTAGGGCCAGCTTCATGATAACGCCTATATAGCGATCCGGGGCTAGGATCTGGGCGCGGATATAGGGCTCTAGGGACTCTTCTATGGTGGAGGGGTCTGGGTAGTTCTGGGGATTGTCTATGAAGACCTCCTCACCACTTTTGAGCTTAAACTCATAGCGCACTGAAGGGGAGGTCATGATAATGGACTGATTGAATTCCCTTTCCAGCCTCTCCTGCACTATTTCCAGGTGCAAAAGGCCTAAGAAACCGCAGCGAAATCCCAGGCCCAAGGCCATGGAGGAATCTTTCTGGGCCACCAAGGCGGCATCGTTTAGGCGGTACTTTTCCAGGGCCTCTGCCAGGTCCTCGTAGTCGTCTGTGGAGACGGGATAGATGGAGGAAAATACCACCGGCTTTACCGACTTAAAGCCTGGAAGGGGGCTTTTAGCCGGGCTTTTGGCTAGGGTTATGGTATCTCCTATGCCCACCCCAGAGACGTCTTTGATGCCGGCTATGATATAGCCCACCATGCCGGCAGAAAGCTCTTCTATTGGCTCTCTATTCAACCTAAAAAGGCCCACTTCCTCGCATTTGTACAGTGTACCCTTGGCCATCATGAGGATCTGTTCTCCGGCCTTTAAGGTGCCGTCAAAGACCCTTACTGCCACTATGGTGCCCCTAAAAGGGTCGTAGAAGGCATCAAAGATCAAGGCCAAAAGGGGGGCTTCGGCATCTCCCACTGGAGGGGGTACCCTTTGGGCTATGGCGGAAAAGACCTCGCTGATGCCAATGCCATTTTTCGCAGAGGTCAAAAGGGCGCTTTGGGCATCTAAGCCCAGGTCCCTTTCTATCTGTTCTTTGGCCATGGGAATGTCGGCACTGGGCAGATCTATCTTATTGATTACAGGAATTATATAGAGATCGTGCTCCATGGCGGCATAGAGATTGGCCATGGTTTGGGCTTCCACGCCCTGGGCAGCATCCACTAATAAGAGGACCCCCTCGCAGGCTGCCAGGGCCCTTGAGACCTCGTAGGAAAAGTCCACGTGCCCAGGGGTGTCTATGAGATTGAAACGGTACCTCTGGCCCTCTATCTCATGGTCTAAGGTAATGGCGCTACTTTTGATGGTGATGCCCCGCTCCCTTTCCAGGTCCATGCTGTCTAACATCTGGTCGTGGAAATCCCTGCCTCCCGCCAGTCCTGCCTCCTGGATGAGGCGGTCGGCCAAGGTGGACTTGCCGTGGTCTATATGGGCTACTATGGAAAAGTTGCGAATAAAATGCATAAGGGTTTTTATTTCTTAAATACCTAAAGTCTTGGAGGTCTAGAAGTAAACTGCGTTCAAAAGAAAACCTAAGGACCGGAGCCTTTTAGCCCAAACTCTAGACTGGGCTTAACTAAGGGACTCTTTTTTGGTTTTAAGGAGTGTAGAGATGAACATGAAGCTAAGTCCCAAGATATAGATAATATAGATCATCATGAGGTATTCCGCCATGTTAAAGCCCAATAGGCTCCATAAAGTGTCTTCTCCGCAGGTACCTGTGGCTGTAAAGTGGCTGGGAAATAGCCTTGTCATGGGGATACCAAAGGGAAATATAACCTCCCCTGTGCCGCAGACCGGCAGAAAGTCTGGATTTAAGGCGTCCAGGTTAATGTCTTCCAGTTTCAGGGTATAGTAGAGACCTAAAATGGCACCCCACAGGCTTATGATAAAGCCGCAGCAGCGGGGGAAAAAGTTTTTTGGATAGATGGCACCAGTAAGTCCCCCAAAAAAGATGATAAGCATACAAAAACGGATGAGAACGCAGTATTCGCAGGGCCTTAGGTGCAAGAATCTTTGGTAGTAAAAGTAGGAAAAGAGCTCTAAGGCTAAAGCCGATAGTCCTCCCAAAAGCCACAGGGGCCTATGGACCGTAAGGTAAGCTAGGGTGCCCCAGAAGTCATCTAAAAGAGCGCCGGGGACCAAAAGAAGCTTGGATGGGGGCCTTTTAGTCTCCGGAGGCAAGATCTGCACCGGTATCCCCTTGGGCCAGGGCCTCTCTATCGTCATTTAAGAGCTTTATGGCAGTCTGGAAGAAATAGCCTATGCCCTTTGCCCCCTGGAGGGTAAAGGCCCAGCGTCCGTCCACTGCCATGGCAGGGACTGACGGGATATCAAGGTTATCGATAAAGGCTAAGGCCGATTGCATGCGCGCTTCCACCTCCGGGGAATTATAGGCGGCTAAAAAGTCTTCCCTTTTGATGCCGTGCTTTTCGGCAAAACTACTCATGGAATCTAGGTTGGAAAGTCCTGCTAGTCTATGGCCTTCATCGTCCATGCCGCCTCTGTCTTGGACTTCCACAAAGACTTCCTGGTGTAGCTCCTTTTCCACCCCAAGGTAGTCCAGTGCGTAAAAGAGGCGGGCATGGGTCATCCAAGAGATATTGGGGGCGTGCATGGCGGGGATCTTCACAAAGGTGACATCGGGGTCCAGATTTTTGGCGAACTGGTCTATGGACGGGTCCATCCTGCGGCAGGTGCCGCAGCCGTACCAGAAGATATACACCAGCTCCAAGGGGGTATTGGTATCTTTTAACAGGGGCCAGGGGCTTTGGATAGTGGGGTGGTAGTCAATTCCCAAGGTGATGGTGGGAATTTCAGTCTGGGCAGAGGCAAAATTGCCGCCCAAGGCTAAAAAAGCCGCTAAGACAGGTACTGAGACCCTTAGGGCCCAAAGGCGCAGGATATTTCTTGGTGTCATTATGTGTAGTCTACCTTCTAGTCTTTTTTACTTGTTTCTAAAGGAAGCTCCCAGAGGGAGGCAGGGTTAGGGTGATAGGACACTTTTTCCGGGTCCACTCTATTTTCATAGAGGACCTTATAGGTCAGAAGCTCAGCTAAGGCGGCCAGGGTATCTTCCCCTGAGGCATTGAAACGGAGGCCAATTTCTTCCATTGTTGGCCTTATTCCTCCCTGGACTAGGTCACTTATGAGGATATAGAGGCTGGTACCATGGACAGAGAGCTTTAGCTTGAAGATCTGGGTGTCCATCATGAGCCAGTCCCCCTGGAGTAGAAATCTAAGGCCAAATCCGCAGAGGGAGCGGAATGGGTAATGGCCCCGGCAGAGATATAGTCTACACCTGATAGAGCTATCTGGGAGATGGTATTGAGGCTCACGCCCCCCGAGGCTTCCAAAAGCACCCGGCGTCTATTGGGTGCAAAGAAATTATTGGCTTCTTTTACAGCCCTCTGGAGGGTAGGAGGGTCCATGTTGTCCAAGAGGAGGATGTCAGCACCTCCCTTTAAGGCTTCCAGCTCCTCGGCTATGGTCTCTACCTCTATTTCTATCTTAAGTCCAGCTGGGGCTAAGGCCTTGGCCATGGCTAAGGCCTTTTGGATGCCACCAGCGGACACTATATGGTTGTCCTTTATCAAGATCCCATCGTAGAGGGCAAAGCGGTGATTTTCTCCGCCCCCGTGGCGTACTGCAGCCTTTTCCAGTACCCTTAGGCCCGGGGTGGTCTTGCGGGTATCTAAGAGCTTGGGGCCATTTGTGCCAATGGCCTCCACAAAGCGGCGGGTTAAGCTTGCAATACCAGAAAGGCGCATCAGAAAGTTTAGGGCAGTTCTTTCAGCTGTGAGTATTGAGGCGGCATTACCCTTTAGTTTTAAGACAAGGTCCCCTTTTTCTACAGCCTGGCCATCACTTTTAACTATCTCACATATGAGGCTATCGTCCACTTGGCTAAAGACTTCCTTGGCAATTGTGGCACCTGACACTACAAGCCTTTCTCTGGCAACTACTGCAGCATCCGCCTGGGTGCCAAAAGGGACCACGAGATTAGTTGTAATATCTCCGGGTCCTATATCTTCTGCCAGGGCCCTTGTGACTATCTCTGCTACTGTAAGACTCTGCATAAAGGCCTCTTTAATCCTCTAGCATCTTTTCCATGAGGGATATTGATTTCAAAGTGCTATCCAGCTTAATTTCAAAAGCCTGTAGTCTTTGGCGAGTTTCCTCCACCACCTCTTCCGGGGCCTTTTTAAGGTAATCAGGGTTTTCTAGTTTTGCCCCGGCTGCCTTTATGTCTTTAGTAAGTTGTGCCGCCTCACTAGTAAGCCTTGCCTTTTCCGCCTTTAGATCTATTTCCCCGGCAAGGGGAACTATGACAGAGCCCCAGGTAAAGATAGTTTCGGCAGCATCTTTTGGTTTTTCCCAGCTATCTTCCACTATGCCAATACCTAAAGCCCCCATTAGCTTAAGTAAGAGGGGGGCATAAGCTGTAACCAGAAAGGCAGTTTCTCTATCTTTTGTCTTTACTAAAGGACTTACTTTGGCGCTAGTTTTAATGCCAAAGTCAGAGCGCACAGAGCGCACTGCCTTTACTATTTCTATGAGGCGCTCAATACTTTTTTCGCTCAGGCTATTTATGTCATTTTGCCTTACCTGAGGAAAGGGGCTTATCATAATGAATTTAGCTAAGCCCGGGAGCTTAGAGAATATTTCTTCTGTGACAAAGGGCATGACAGGATGGAGGAGCTTTAAGATGTCAGAAAAAACCAGGGCCAGGTTTTGGGTGCATATTTCTTTGGCTTTTTTATCTTCTCCGTAGAGTATTGGTTTGATAAGCTCCAAATACCAGTCGCAAAATTCGTCCCAGATGAAGTGATAGATCTTATCTGCGTAGCGGTCAAAATGAAACTCTTCCAAAAAGCTTATGCATTCTTGGGTAACTGTGGCAAGCCTGGAGCGGATCCATTTATCCGGAATGCTAATGGGATCTAGGCTATCTTTTATTTCATCCAAGTCTTTAATATGTCCCAAGGTGAAACGGGCGGCATTCCAGAGTTTATTTACAAAGCGGGAGTACCCGGCCACCCTCTCCCGGGAGATCTTTAGATCCCTAGTGGAGCCCGCCTGGGCAGTCAAGGCAAAACGAAAGGCATCGGCCCCGTACTCGTCTATCATAGTCAAAGGGTCAATTACATTGCCCTTGGATTTACTCATCTTCTGCCCCTTGGCATCGCGCACTAAGGGGTGGAGCACAACTGTATAAAAGGGAACTTGACCCATCATCTTAAGGCCAAACATCATCATGCGGGCCACCCAGAAGAAGATGATGTCAAAACCAGTGACCAGGACAGTAGTGGGGTAATAGCGCTCTAAATCTTTGGTCTTATCGGGCCAGCCTAGGGTGGAAAAGGGCCACAGGCCTGAAGAAAACCAGGTGTCTAGGACGTCCGGGTCCCTTAAAAGTTTCCCAGCACAATAGGGGCAAATTTCTACGTCCTTGCGGCTAACTGTAGTCTTTCCACAAGAGTCGCAATACCAGGCAGGGATCTGGTGACCCCACCAGAGCTGCCTAGAGACGCACCAATCCCTGATGCCGTCCATCCAATCGAAAAAGGTCTTTTCCCAGGATTCCGGAACTATTGTAGTGCGCCCATCTTTAACGCTTTGACTTGCGCTTTGGGCCAAACTCTTGGTGGAGACAAACCATTGCTTGGATAAAAGGGGTTCTATCACAGTGCGGCAGCGGTAGCAAACCCCCACAGCGTGGGTAAGAGGCTCTACCTTTTCCAAAAGTCCTGCGTTTTTAAGGTCTTCTAGGACATTTTTCCTGGCCTCAAAGCGGTCCTCTCCCTCGTATTTACCGGCAGCTGAGGTTAAGAAGCCCTTTTTATCTATAGCTACTATGACAGGGAGATTGTGCCTTTGCCCTATCCTCCAGTCATTGGCATCGTGTGCTGGGGTCACCTTTAGGGCACCAGTACCAAACTCCCTATCTACGTAAGAGTCTTTGATAATGGGCACTGCCCTTCCAGTAAAGGGGACTATTACCTGTAGATTTTCCCCCTGATAGCGAGGGTCATCTGGGTGCACGGCTACCGCCGTGTCCCCAAAGAGGGTCTCAGGGCGGGTGGTGGCGACAGTTACCGAGGGCCCGCCGGAAGTACCTTGATATATAATATAGTAGAGGGAGTCATTTTGTTCCTGGTGCTCCACCTCTATGTCGGAGATTGCCGTAAGGCAGTGGGGACACCAATTGATTACATAGTCACCTCTGTAGATAAGACCTTCCTCATATAAGCTTACAAAGACCTCCCGCACTGCCTTGGAGAGCCCAGGGTCCATAGTGAAGCGTTCCCTGGACCAGTCGCAGGAAGAGCCCAAGCGCTTCAATTGCTCTATGATCTTCCCCCCGAACTCCTCTTTCCACTGCCAAACTCTTTCTAGGAATTTTTCTCTGCCCATTTCCAGGCGGCTAAGGTTTAGCGTACTAAGATATCTTTCCACCACGGCTTGGGTGGCAATACCAGCGTGATCCGTTCCCGGGACCCAGAGGGTATTGTCGCCTTTCATGCGGTGGTAGCGGATAAGGATATCCTGGAGGGTATTGTCTAAGGCATGGCCCATGTGGAGGTTGCCAGTCACATTGGGAGGCGGTATTACTATCACAAAGGGATCGCCTGGGGCATCGGGGTCTGCCCTAAAGAGATTATTCTTTTCCCAATGGGCATAGATCCTAGCTTCTGCCTCAAGATGGTCGAAAGCCTTATTTAATGTTTCTGAAGTGGAGCACATAAGATGGCGCGGCCCTGTAAAAATGTAATAATAGGCTAAAAATTTAGCACAAAAAAGCCCCCTTTAGTTGCGTCAGGTCAATAGCTGGTCCTAAAGGGGTAAGCCTTGCGGCCAAAGTATAGCAGATGGCGCAATGTTTGCAAAGTGCGCCTTTCTGGCCTTAGAGTTTACAAGGGGCCAGACAAGGGGAGAGGCCGAGAATTTGCGGCAAAATTTAGTGAATATTATCAATTATATAGAAATTAAATTTTAATATATGTTATTAACATATATAATATAAAAAATACATAATAATATTAGTAATAATTATTAATAAATTTTTTGGGCCCTGTAAGTTACGACATTTTTATTTTGCCGCAACACCTCTGATAGTAGCCCAAGCAGCCTTAGTTCTCGCTCTGGTTTTGGCGAAAGCTTTAGGCTCTTTTTTGGGCTAAGCTAGACTATTTTAAAAAAATAGTTAAAAAAAGCAAAAGAGCCAAGAGACTAAATTTGGGATTCATAAGTTTTTTTTAAATTACATATATGCCGTAAACCGTAAATACAATTAGAGCCAACACAATGAAAAGAAAAATACAGATTAAGACAATTGCCAATCTAGGTGCACCTATATAATTTATAGGAAAACCTTTAGAATCTGTAAATTTACCGCATATTAAATAAATAAGGTCAATGGCAGTCCAGATTCCAAAGCCCCCTAAGGTAAGAAGCATAATAATGGCAGTTACTATTTTTCCCGCATAGAAGCGGTGGACGCCAAGGCCTCCCAGGAAAAAGCATAGTACAGTAGCAATAGAAAGATTTAAGGGGGAGGTGGCACCTCTTCTGGGATAACCGCATTGGGGGCATTGGGGAGAAGTACTTGGATAGGGCAATGTGATTCCACAGTTTTCACAAAAACTCATAATGGACCCTTTTAGAAAATATTTTTAAAGAAAATTAAATTTTACTTGGTACTGGAGCATCCTAAAATTTTTATTTAGCTAAGCTATCTAAAAGTGCCGCTTTTAGATAGTGCCAAAAGGCCAAAAGGCAAAAGGGATTTACAAAAATTTTACCCTTCATTTTCTGGTACTATTGTATTTATTTTTTCCAGGTGGTAAAACAGGATTGTAGGGCTATAATCTTCTTGTTTGTATTTCTTGTAACCTAGTTTGTTGTAGAGCTCCAAAGCAGGGTAGTTTTTAGAGCTTGTGAAAAGGTAGTAGCGCCAAGAGGGTAAGAGCTCTTCCATAGCTACTATGAGGCTTTTGCCTATGCCATTTTTTTGGCACTTGGGAGCTACAGAGAGCCTGGAAATTAAAGTTCCTTCCTCCTTTCTCTTTCCTCGGATAGAGCCTATTACTTTTCCGCTTGCATCTATGGCTACTATGATTTCATTTTGGAGAAAATCCTCTGCTACTGACTCTAAGGTCTGGGTAAGGGGGCTAATGCTAAAGTCACCTAAGGATTGGGCCTCACTTAAAAAGGCTAATTGCTGGACATGTAAGATTTTTTTAAGATCTTTAAAAATTGCTTTCCGCAAGGTAAAGGTAAGCATGGAAGATAAATCCTGGAGTGCAATTAAGAAGGTGTGTTTAGCCATCGTTACTGGGAAGTAAGATAAATTCCACCCTGCGGTTTTTTGCCCTGCCTTCAGGGGTGGAATTGTCAGCAATGGGGATGGTGGCGGCATAGGCGGAAAGATACATCCTCTCTGGGTCAATACCTGCCTTTTCAGTTAGCCATCTGGCAACAGAACTGGCCCTAGCTCGGCTAAGTTTAAGGTTAAATTCATGGCTTCCGATATTATCTGTATGGCCGGCAATGATAAGATTGTAATCTTTTAAAGCCGGCGTCATGAGGGCCTCTCCAAAGGCCCTTAAGATATCCTCAGAATCTGGTAGAATGGCAGCTGAATTGTATTCGAAGTTTATAGTGGCCCACACTTTTAAGGAAACCTGAATAACTACATTACCTTGTTCGTCTTCAGTTAGCCATCTCTGGCCGTACTCGTCTTCTAAGGATTCCAATGAGGAGTTGATAAGGGTATAGGTGCCGTCGGGGTTTTTTTTGTAGAGCTTCTGGTTCCTCCAGACTAGTAAGCTGCCCTCGTAATTTATCTCCTGGTTTTCTGGAAAAACTAAAGCCTCGTCCATGTTCTCTAGGGTAAGTTCCACCCCAGGGCCCCCCGGAGTAATAGCCGTAGGCCCTGGCTCTTGAGTAGGTGAGCTGGGAGTAGCAGTTGCAGCCTCGGAAGGCTTTGGAGCCCCTCCGTTTCCATTGAGGGGGATTTCCGTAGGGGGTATTGTTTGAGTTAAAGTGGGACCAGAGGTGCCGGCTGGCTTTCCTGGCTCTTCGGCACCGGTCTCTGGGGAGCTGGAAGGGGAAGGGGCCTCTTTTCCGTCTTGGGCCGGATCAAAGGTCCTTTCTATGATAGGTGGAGGGTTGGCTTCATCGTCAGTTTCCCCTTCTTGGGCAGGCTGGATCCTATATTCCTGGACCTGGCCCTGGATAGGGACTAGCTTAGTTGATCCCTTAAAGGCAATTTCTGGATTTTGGATATAATAAGCCCCATAGGCCCTGCTATTTACTGGGTTAAAGATGACGACTAGGAGTGCCGAAAGTATTAGGGGTAAAAATATTTTGATAGATTGAAGGGGCAATTTTTTCCAAACCCATTGTAAGCTCACAATTATTTCCGAACTCTTGTCCGGAGTTACCTGTCATGTTAGCATTAAATTTGTCATTGTACCACGAAAAGGACGGAAACTGTGGTTACAGAAAAGGCATTAGGGACCTTGGCCTATAAAAGTCCCACCTATTATGAGCATAAAGCTCCCATAGACTTGGACTGGCGGCAGTACAGGCCTCCGTCTTACCTTAGCTACCGCAAGGAGTGGGAAAGGAGGGGTCAAGAGGGGGATTATTTAAGCTTTCCCTTACATCTGGACTTAGATCCCACCAACCGCTGCAACCTTTCCTGTGTCATGTGTCCCAGGACCCATTATCTAGCTACAGGTAATATGGCCTGGGCACCCCATGGCCTGGGGGACATGGATTTTGCCCTCTACAGTCGCCTCATTGGGGAAGCTTCCCAAGAGGGGGCAATGTCGGTTAAGCTAAACTTTTTAGGTGAGCCTCTGCTAAATAGGCGGCTTCCGGAAATGGTTTCTGTGGCAAGGGAGCATAAGCTTTGGGTAATGATAAACACCAATGCAGTCCTTTTAGACCCTAAGATGAGCCGCAGCCTTTTGGAAGCCGGTTTGACGGATATCTTTTTCTCCTTTGACTCGCCCTATCTAGAAGAGTACGAGCGCATTAGAGTGGGAGCCAAATACCAAAAGACCTTAGCTAATATTGCCTCTTTTATGGCCATCAAAGAAGAGCTAGGGCTAAATTATGTCCAAACCAGGGCCAGCATGGTCCTTCCCGAGGACCCCTATAGGCGAAAGGATATTCAAAGAGATTATATTAAGCTCTTTAGGGATCTAAAGGTAGCTGAGATAGGCTTTGGCCTTCCTACTGTTATGGAGAGGGATTATTCCTCTCTAAACCCTAAAGGCTTTTTCCGTTGCCCAGATCTCTTTCGCCGTATCTTCATCTTCCAGGACGGGGTGGCAGGTCCCTGCTGCGGCGACTGGGAAAGACGACTGGTGGTGGGAGACGCAAATACTGAGAGCCTTAAAGAGATCTGGAATAATGATAGCTATAGGGCCTTAAGGGCCGCCCACCTTACTGGTGAATACCAAAGTGTCCCAGCCTGCAAGGTGTGCTCTGTGCCCTATCTCTCCCAAATAAGCCTATGAAAAAGATAGTATTACCATTGTGCCCAAGCAAAAGAAGGCATAGCCAGCGCCCGCACTCACAGAAAAGGATGGCTAGAAAAGCGCTTTTTTCCTACCCAGGGCCAGAGTACCCTAAAACCCCCATCCGCAACTCCAGGACCATCAGAGTAGGAACCCTTCCCTTGGGAGGCGCAGCCCCAATAGTAGTGCAGACCATGACCAACACGGATACCAGGGACAGGGAGGCTACCTTAGCGCAGATTAAAAGCTGCGCCCTTTTGGGAGCGGAACTCATCAGGGTGGCAGTACCTGATAGGAAGGCAGCGGAAGCTTTAAAGGAGATAATAGGCCAAAGCCCAGTACCCATAATTGCAGATATCCACTTTAATAGCCAACTTGCTATACTTGCCTTAGAGGCCGGGGCACAAGGGGTGCGCATTAATCCAGGCAATATTGGGGGCGAAGAAAAGCTAAAAAAAGTAGCAGAGGCAGTTAAAGCCTTTGGTGCAACCCTAAGGGTAGGCGTGAATATGGGGTCTTTGGAAAAAGAAATTGTAGAGAGCTATGGGCACGGGCCAGAGGCCATGGTGGCATCAGCAGTAAAGGATATTGCTATTTTAGAAAAGCTGGGATTAAAAAATCTTAAAGTTTCTTTAAAGGCCTCAAGTGTTCTAGATACCATAAATGCCGCTAGACTTTTTGCCTCAATTAGTGACATCCCGCAGCATTTGGGAGTCACAGAGGCAGGAGGCTTAATTGAAGGGATAGCTAAATCCTCAGTTGCCTTTTCTTTTCTCTTAGCCCAGGGTATAGGAGATACTATAAGGGTATCTTTAACTGCCAGCCCCGAGGCGGAGGTGGATGCCGCCTATGCTATTTTAAGGTCATTAGGGCTAAGGCACAGGGGCATAGAATTTATCTCTTGCCCCACTTGCGGTCGCTCTGAGATAGATTTGATAGCCCTTTTGGCAGATATAAAGGAACGCTTAAAAGATATTAGTAAACCCTTGAAGGTTGCCGTCATGGGCTGCGTAGTAAATGGCCCTGGAGAAGCCGCCGATGCTGATATTGGTGTTGCCGGAGGACGCAACAAAGGCGCCCTTTTTGTAAAGGGTAAAAAGGTAGCCGACTATCCTTATGAAAAGTTGGCACAAGAGTTAGAACAAAGGGTAAGAAAGATGGTAAGTTAAAGTAAATTTTTTACCTTTTCGCAAATAAGATCTAGAAAGCTTTTATTTTTTTTCTTTACCAAAAGGGAAAAATGGAGCTTAGCATTTTGGCCTAATTTTTTATTTAAAAATCATATAGCCCCTAACTTAGCATATGGTGATATTATTCTAAGGCGCTCTAGTTTTTAAACAATAAGACCATTAAGCACGTCCCATTCTAGCTCTACCATAGACTTTTTGCCCCTAGAAGGCCTACTTTGTACCTCAAGTATGGGGGATTCTCTTGGCACAGTGCTTACAAAGCTCTGCCCAAATAATTTCCATATTATAGAAATATCCTTTCGGAGTTTTAAGATCTTGCCTCCGCAGGAAGGGGTGTTTATCATTTAACTTAATATGAGAGATTTACTACAATATTTAGTAGTAATTTAATTTATTTACAACATATAGTATAAATTCTGGGTCTCACTAGTTATACAGGATTGTTTTACCTTAGGATAATTTTTTTATGTTGAAAAATACCCTCCAAAGTGATAAATATTAATAAGTAAATTCCCCTTAATATATAGAGCAAATCACAAGTAAATACCTATTACAATGTCTCTTTAATCCCATGACCATTAAAACTTAGCCTATAGAAGTAATAAAGTAGCGATAAAAAATAGGCTTAAATTTTCAAAAAACTAGCACACATAGTTTTTTTAAGAGGTATAGTTCATGATCACTACCTGCCCAAATTGCAAGGCACAGTATGCTGTGCAGCCGGAAAACCTTGGCACTACTATTACCTGCAAGTTTTGCCAAACCCCTTTTACAGTTACAGAAACCCCTGCTGAGCAGGGGGCCCCACAGGCCCCAGACTCCCAGCCCGCTGGCCAGCAGCCTCAGTACCAGCAGGCTCCGCCACAGCAGCCACCGTACCAGCAAGGCCCGCCACAGCAGCAGTACGGTCCACAGTATGGAGCTCAGCCAGGCTATGGAGGAGCGCCCTACGGTCCCCCAGCTCCTTCTCGCTCCTTTAGGGATACTGCGGATAGCATCATAGAAGGAGTCTTGGGAAATCCCGGCATTATGGTGATCATGGCCTCCGTGGTCATTCTAATATCAATAATTACTTTCATTAGCGCCCTAATCACAGCAAGTGATTATAGTTATACTGATTTAGCTGGGTCTATGGTAGTAATTTCAATTTTCATGTTCGTTATGACTTTAATGGCTATCTGCTGTATGGTTGCCGTCGTTGGCTATCTTGCTCGCATTTCAAAAGCCTTAGATAAGAATAAGGATAGGTAAGATAAATACCTAAATTTAAGTTTAGCGAGGTTTTAGGCCTCGCTAAGCCTTTCGACCCCTTCACTAAATAACTTATGGAGGGGTCTTTTTTTGTCTAGTATCTTAGTATTTCTAGCTATACTTGAAAAATAATAGTCTTCTCCAATGTAATTTTGGGAAGAAACTTACCTTGTTGGTGCAAAAAAGAGCTTTCACCATTTAAATTTTTTTAAAAAATTCTTTTGTCCCATTGCAGATGGCTAATAGTTTACTTAAATATGTTTAAGTCCCTTGCAACTTATCAATCATAAAGGGAAAAAAAAGACATAAAGAAGGGATAAAAATAGGCAACAAAAGGGAAAAAATACACTACCTAGCATAGTTTTTTTATTTCTATTTTCTAACTTACCTAGCCTTAAATTTATTTATAAGATTGGGGTCCTTCATGAGGGGCCGAGCCATACCAAAATATTCCATCCCAGATGAATTTAAGATTTTGTTCATTTGCTCTGGAGTCCTAAGGCCTCCGGTAAGGATTAGCTTTGCCTTGGTTCGGTCATAAATTTTTTGCGCTTCAGAGAGGTAGAAAGCGCCCCCGTCCTGTGGGATAGTTCCCCAAGAGTGCCCGCTTATCTCCACAGCATCAATTTTAAGAGCTAAAAGCTTTGTGATAAGCTCTATTAGCTCATCTAAGATGACGCCTCCTTGGAATTCTTCCCGCACGTTGACTTTAATAAGCACTGGGAAGTCCGGTCCCACTTTAAGGCGTATGGCCTTGTAGATTTCCAGGGCCAAGCGGCCCCTTTTCTCGCTACTTCCTCCCCAGTCGTCCTCACGCCTATTGTAGTAAGGCGTCATGAATTGGCAGAGGAAAAAGCCGTGGGCCCCGTGGATCTCAATTCCGTCATAGCCTGCTTTCTTGGCCCTTAAGGCCGCCTGGGCATGCTTTTCTATGACCTCTATTATCTCTTTTTCCGTAGCAGCCCTGGGGCAACAGTCGAAATCAATGCGTTTAACCGCACTGGGGGCGACTAGATCCAGCTTGTCATTTTTGTGTAGTGCGGGGTATGTGTAGCTACCAATATAGACTAGCTGTGAAAATATCAGAGCGCCCATAGCATGCACGGCATCAGTTAGCTCCTTGTGCTGGGGTATCAAGCTGTCTTCGTCCAAGGCGAAGATGGGGACAATTTCTCTATCACTTGATTCCACCGTGGTAAAACCCGTAAGGATTGTTCCTACGCCACCTTTTGCTAGCTCCTTGTAAAGATTCAAATTATCTTCTTCAATCTTTCCGGAAATACACTTATCTCCCACAGAGGCACGGAAGATGCGGTTTTTCAGGGTAAGAGGCCCTAATTGTGTCTTGTCAAAGATGTCTTTCATAAGTTTTAATGCTAATAATTTAAAGGTAGTTTAGAGAGATATGTTTTTTTGAAAGCTTTGGAGCACAAAACCCTATTAAGCAAAAAAAGCCTTGAGCTAGTTAAAAGGCCTTTGGTATTAACATTATTTTTAGTTTTAGAGGGCTTAAAATCAAAGCGCCGGGCGAAGATAGCCCGGCGCCTTAAAAATATAAGCCCCTAGAAGGCCAGGTGGTTTACGAAGACTTCTTGGAACTTGGGGTCAAAGCCCAGCTCTATGACCTCGACTTCCTTTATGATGTTCATAGCCTCCCCTGGGGAATCGCTATTTAAGAGCATCCTAGCCGATCCGGCCAAAGAAGAGTTTCCTACAAAGGTGACAGGCCCACTGTAGTCCGGAGGTATAAGTGATATTGCTTTTAAGCTTTCAGCCCTTAAGTGATATCCAAAGGATCCAGCTATCACTATCTCATCAATGTCCTTGATAGTGAGGCCCAGGCGCTCTAAGAGCATCTCCATGGCTGCGGCAATTGCCCCCTTTGCCAGTTGCACCTGACGCACGTCCAGCTGATCTAAAAAGACCTTATCGGTTAGCCAGAAGCGGTTTTCCCGCAAGATCTCAACAGAGGCGGGATTTTTCATGCGCCCACCCTTGTTTATGAGCTTATTCTTGATTAAGAAGGCGGTGATGTCAATCAGTGCGCTCCCGCAGATCCCAATGGGGGCGGCCCCGCCAATGGTGGTGAAATTGAAGCTGTAGTCCGGCTCCATAGTAAAGGTATCTATGGCACCTGTTGCTGCCCGCATTCCGCAGATGATGTTCATGCCCTCCAAGGCGGGCCCGGCTGCGCAAGAGGTGGCTACAAATTTTCCGTCCCTGGCAATCACAATTTCACCGTTGGTGCCTATGTCTATGAAGACTACAGTCCCCGGCCTTTCCTTTAGCTGTACAGCTAAGATACCGCTCACTATGTCACCTCCCACATAGGAGGAGATCATGGGAGCCATTAAAACCTTGGCCCTGGGGGAGAGGTTAAGGCGAGTAGCTAGATGCGAGATATCCAGCATATGGGTAAAGACCGGGCGATAGGGGGCCTGGGCCAGGCCCTTGGGGTTCACGGCGGCTAAAAGGTGCTGCATGGTAGAGTTACCTGAGACCACAGCTGCGGAAATGTCTTTGCCCATCTCTTTGCCAACTGCTGAGATAACCATGCCGCCTAGGCCTTCCAAGGCCATGGACTGGAGGTCCAAGAGGTTTTGGTAGGAATCGTAGGTATGGGTGATGCGGCTGATGACGTCTCCGCCAGTGGCCGTCTGGGGGTTTAGTGCCGTCTCCAGGGCTATGACCTTATTTTGGCTCAGATCTATTACTGCTAAGGCCAGACCTGTGGTACCCAGGTCAAAGGCGGCTGCCAAGGGGCCTGTCTTGCGGTTATTGTTGGCATCTATCGGCCAGGCCTCTAGAAGCTCATCTAACCAAACCAGGGCCCTTCCCTTGGAATAGGTACTATCCACCAAGGTTATCTCATTTAAAGCGGCTATATTGTGGGTAGTTATTCCCCTGGCGTCCAATGATCCAGTGGGGTCCTGGCGGTCCATGACCTCCAATTCTATTTCCTTCAAAGAGGGCTTGATCT
>JAITII010000140.1 GCA_031279515.1 Deltaproteobacteria bacterium | reverse complement strand
TATTACAAAAGAACATAAAATAAAGATCAAAACGACTCACAAAATATCTAATTCCTTTAACAACATGATGAATTCCTATAGCGTTAAACATGAAACATGCTGTCATGCTTGCATTTTCTTATTTTATAGTACATTATTATTTTTTAATTGAAACAAAGAAAATGAAAATAGTGCCATAATCTTGGCTTGTGGCTTGAATATAGCATAAAAATTAAAGGGTATTAAGTGTCAAATATTATATGAACATATTTTATAAAATTTAGTAGTGTTTTACTAGCAATATAATTAGAATATTTATCTATAATGATTATATTTCAAATTTTTTAGTAGCAGAAGAGTTAGTTAATTTTAAAGGTAGTTTTGCATATAAAGATAAAAAATTTTTTCTTGTTTGATAAATAATAATAGCATTTTTCAAAGCTTTCGTATATTTTTTGATTTAGTAGTTCTGAGCAAGAAAGCTAAAAAATTTTTTGTAATAATAAATTTTCTAATTACGAAAATGAGTACTCCTATTTTTCACTTCAAAAGTACTTTTTTAGGAAATTATAACTTGATTTTTAACTACTTTTTTTGTATACTCTTCCGTATAAAGTTTTACCCAAAAGGTGGGTAAGGCAATCGGGAATTTAATCCACTTTTGAAAAGACTTTTATTAAGGAGAAGATGATTGGAACCCTAAAGAGGGTTCTTTGGGCCAATTACCATAAAATGCCGGTTTTAGCCTCAAAAGTAGTCTATTTTTGAGCTTAGGGCTCGATTTTAAGCAGTTTTGGCCATTCTAGGATATTTTTTTCTTTGTTTTCTAAACTACAATTATCTATATTTTTATGCCTTACGTATCCAGGCTTCTGAAAAAGCCAAGGGGCGGCCCTAAGGGAACCCTTTGTTTAAAAAAAGGTAGGGGTGGAAATCCTCTCCAATGGCCTATTAGGATGTTTAGCGCGTTTATTTTTCAATAGTGGAGGTGGTCTTTTTTTATGTAAAAGGTACTTTGAGGCGATTTTGGTCTCTATTTAATTGAGGTCTATGCTAAAGAGCCGTTTTGGGAGGACTTTCTGCGAAATTCTTCTAAAGCTCTTAATTTAGAGCGTCTTTCCATTTCCTTTGTTGTTTGGACAGACCTTTAAGTATCGTAGCCGTAGAGCCAATCCCCAAAGCCTACATATTTTTCATCTAAGACTGTAACTGGCCTTATGGCTAAAAAAGCTTATCTAGGTAACGCAGTTTAAGATGTAAGGCACTATTAGCGAGCCTATGGGATTAGCCTTCTGGCATCGAATATAAAGCCTGGGACACGGTTTGACGAAATTATATCGACCTTTACGCCAGGTCTTATGGATAACCTACGCATTATCTGGTAAAAGGACCCCCTTTCAATCTAGAAAAAACTATTGTGCCTTACTCTCTCTGGAACTGCCGTACTGGCAGCCCAAGCTATTAGGGGCTACCCCGAAACTTGGGAATGCTGGAGCTATGACCTTAATGGGCTCTTGAATGCAGTAAAGGTAGTAATGCTACTTTTCCTGTAAGGCTGGAATACTGCGCAGTTAAGTGTAGTGGCGTCCTATGTGGCCTATTACGGATTAAGAGGATTTTTACGTCCTATTAGGAAAACTGCGTCTTACGGAACGCGAAGTGGGATAGATCTTGTTTTTGGGACTGACTAATGTCTTAGTCTCAAAGTATCCTAATAAGTCTCATTTTGCCACCTGAAGCCTTTTTTCCTCCTAGATTAAGGCGTTTAGGTGAATTACGTCCATTTTCCTTGTACCGAGCCCTAGGGACTTTTCTCTAGTGTCCGCTTAGATGCTCATTTTTTTACCTTTTTGTTATTTTTCAACCCCTTCCAAGTGAGATTAGCCTCCCTAATGGCGAGCCCGCCTAGGAGAGGGATAATATGTTTCCATCTGAGACTTCCGCATACTATGAAGCTTTGGCACTCTTCAGAGTTACTAAAAGATAAGAGGATACTTCCCTCTTTCTGCAGAACAAAATGGAACATATCTTAATGTTTCTGATTATGTATGGAAGAGCCTTTATATAGTAGTTAACGCCATAAGGAAATGGCTAAATAGGGTGGCTTTTTAGGTATAAAATAAAGCATAATTTATATATAATATACTAAATTATTATGATATAATTATATATTCTATAAAAGATGTTTTTTTATATCTATCTTTTTGGCTCACAATAATTGAAAGCCCCCACACTAAAACTTAAAATTTAACTGGAAAAATGGCTTTTTTTAGGACATTTTTCAAAATGACAAAAAAAATAAGATTTTTTTTTCAAGAAAAAAATCTTTGATTTTTGCGTTTTAGTCGAATTTATAGAATTATCACTACAAATATTAACTTTTTACTGTTAATGATAAAGGATCCACCAGAAAAACAAGTATTATGACTTTATGGAAAATTATTTGACATTAAGTCATGAAGCATGTATAATCTTTTCAATTAAACAATAATCCTTTTACAGGACAAAGCTTTCGTCCAAAGAAACTTCCTTTCGCAATCGTACAAAGATTATTAGTTTATTAGCCTGCCAGAACCAGATGGCAGTGGCCTTTCCTTTCAAGCTAAATCGACCCTTTAGCAACCTGTTTCATGTTTTTTGCGGCTTTTAGTCGATGTTTTACGTGGTAAAGATTTTGAAGTTATCACAACTTTGCAATTTGTTTTTAAGTGAGAATACGTTTTCTGAACCAGAACAAGGCTTTTATCGTAAAGCCCTGCATACGTATCTCATGTTAGTAGGCCCAAACATACTCTTGAGCCAAGTAAATTCATTTTCTGTCTACCAATTCGTTAAATACCTTCTGCAACTGGCTGTAGACCCAGATATGATAGTGTCAGAAAATCAGTATTTAACATCTTTTTTGAATTGGTGTTTTGAGAGAGAAAAGAAGGATATGCGCCTCTTTTTCCAGTGGAAAAAGACCGTCTTGGAAACCATCTCATGTCCTCAACTGCCCTCCAAGATAGCTATACGCTATCTCTGGACCTTTCTCGTCTGGATTGAAACAGATACTCCAGTCCAGAGTAAAGTCATCAAAAACCGAGATGAGCCCTTTATCATCTTTGCTACCAATAAGATAGAGATAATTCTTACCCCCACACCCACCTGCTATGATTTTTATGGCTCTACCTTAGGTGAGTTTTTCTCCAGTCAGGACATCATCTATACGGTGGATTTTCCCCCACCCGATTCTAAAGACGGCCACATATATGTTCCCAAGAACGCCTTCACCAAGCTGTCACCCAATCTTAACCCCAAATACCTATCCCCAATGTCCAGGTTGATCCGCTTCATTTTAAGGGATTTTGAGCGTACCCCGGCATTCATCATACGTCTGTCCTACAAGTGCAAATGGCCGCGACGAAGCTAACCTAGCCCTACCTAGAATACAATATTCTATGGAGTGCATTTTCTAATAGGTATTTAAGGGACCTTTTTTTATCCCTTCCCAATTCATAAAACCCTAAAATTACATACCACTAGGGGATTATCCTCCCCCAAAGGGGCCTTACGAGGCTAAAAATCCCTGGTTTTACCCCAAATAGTCAAAACACAAACTAATCTTTGGCAATTAGCAAGGGGGAAATTGAATATGTTATCTAATTTACCCTTTCACCTCGCCTTAGATTATTATCTATATAGGCCCGGAGACTATTTATCTCCTATTTCATTTTTCTAATTCTCTATTTATAGTTGATTTTAAGCACTCTTTTAGGCCATGACCTCTGTTACGAAAGAAATATTTCGATTGCTTTTCGACGGCAAGATATAGGGGCATTTTATATATTTGTTCTTTTAGTAGTTAAATTATCTTTAACCCATTTAACTTTCCAATTGCTGCAAGCTTGGAAAGCTGTCTCTAGCATTCAAATAGAGCCTTTACAACCTTTTAAAAGGGGGCGAGTCTTTATTCCAAAAGTTAAAGTATTTTTCAAGATGTGGCTTGAAAAAATTTTCAAGCCTTTGTTTCAGTTTAATTCTTTTTGCATTCGGCTTATGATTGGCCTTATAAAATTGAGAACTTCGCAAATTTGCGCACTTTTAGGAACATCAGTGATAAAATTTATTGAATTTTTGTCTGACTATCTAAAAATTGTCACCCCTTATTTGTCGCCTTTGACTGTCCAACGGTACTCTAGTTCTTTCAACGCGTTACGCCGCTTCTTTGGTGATAACATTAATTTGACAGAAATTACCACCGAGCGCTTGGCTGACTTCCAAAAATGGAGACTGGATCAAGGTATGTCTCCTGCTACGACAAACATTGACTTACGGCACATCAAGGTGTGCCTCAACTATGCCTTTGATATGGGCTATCTAAATTCCAGGGTAATGATCCAACACCTGTTAATTCCGGTGGGCAAACTCGTTCCTTATCTCAGCCCCTACCAATTTCATCTCATTAACACCACTGAAAAGAATGAGTGTTTTAGGCGATTCTGGGAATTCATCCTCTGGAGCGGGGAATACCCCAATGTGGCGTTAAAGCTCCGTTGGGAGGACGTGGACTTAAAGAAACCCACCCCGGTTATCCGCTATGTCCAAAAGTCGAAGACAGAGGTAATCCCCATTATCCCTCAAATGCTCCCCATCATGGGTCCCCCTAAGGAGAATGGACTCATCTTCCCTTTCAGACACCCATCTACTATTTTTTCTCACTTCAGGGCAACAACTCAGAAGTGCGGGCTTGGAAAGTTTCATATCCAGTCTTTGAAGCGCAGCTTCGTAAAGTGGATGGAGAGCAAAAACGTAAACCCGCAACTGCTTAAGATAATCACTAACCACACGGTGCCGCAAGAAAAGTGCTTCCACCAGTTCCTAGCGGAAAAGGCCCGCGAGTACCAGAAGGAGTGCTTACTCAGCCCGCCCGAAGATAACGACGACAACCATACTATTATCTCAAACTGAATAGCCTTTTAGCATTAACCCCTTTGCCGCCCCTATGGGACTTGTCCCATAGGGGCGTTTTACATTTATCCTAATAAAGGGAGCGGCTTTGCGGAATTTATCTGGAAAAGTCAATGTCCTTCTTTTTTCCGGCCCAAAAAGCGATAGCCCACGTAGAAGACACAGATGACTATTAAGACAAAAAGGGGCACGAGCCATTCCTCAAAGCCGGAAGACTCTTTAGGCCCCTGGGCATCTTGATCCACCTTTTCCATCTTGAGTCCCCGTACATCCTCGGCAGTATCCCCCGTTTGGGCATTAAGGTCTTGAGTTTGGGTCTCATCTTGAACGGGTGTTGCCTCTGGGTTTGGAGGCCTTTGGGCATTTTGCTGGCGAATTAGCTCTTCTCTGGCAGCGACATAATCTTCTAAGGACATGCCCGCAGCCTTTTCCACCATGTCTTTAAATGCCTGGATGTCTTCTAGCGGCATGACGCCGGGGACTGAGACCAGATCTATTACCAGGCTGTGGAGCTGTGGGTTCTGGCAGGTGTTGACTGAGCAGGAAAGGCCGTTATTTAAGACCGACTGAACATAGGTTTTGGCGATATCTGTTTTCACTTCCACAGTGGGGTCCCAATAACCCTTGCGAGCGGTTTCCAGCATACGGGCGCTTATGGACTGGGAGGCCCAAGGGTTAGATTTATCTAAAAATTCCTGGATACCCAATTCATACTTGTCCCTTACATAAACTTCGTAAGTCTGGTCCCAGGCGGTCTCGTCTACAGATTCAGGGACAGTGGCGTCCCAGCCCCAGAGGTATTCCACAAAGTGTGACATCTCCCGGGCTCCGGCATAATCTTCAGCCATCATGGCGTCTATCCACTTGGGATTGAAGTAGCGGCTGCGCATCTCGGTGCCCAACTGCCTGGCCAGATCTTCTATCTTGGCCTCTCCAGGCCTCTTCTGGTCCAGGATGAGGGTCATGGGAGCCTTACCTGATACGTCCCTTGTGGCCATGGATAGGCCCCCTAGGTACATGTACATGTCATCGTTGTCCATGAGCCCATACAGGTTAGAGGAAGAGGAATGATAGACGAGCTCCACGTCGCGGAGGTTCTCATCCAAACTGGGGGCCGCAGGTTCCCCCCAGAGCTCTTCCCCATAGGCATAGCTTATATGTTTGCGGTAGGTCTCCCCTATGACCCGGGGGTCATCCCACATACCGGAAGCCTCCACTACAGTTGAGACCTTGATGCCGTAGGTGCCAGGCGCCTCAGAAAAAACCCTGGCCCGGCTGAAGCGGGACGCTTCGGCCGGGTCCATGCCGCTGGCGAGGAGGGTCTCTTCTATGCGTCTATCATTTTGCGAGATAAAATTTTCAATGTCGTCTTGGGCAGCTGCCTGGCGGATGGCTTTATCTATGAAGACCAGCTTATCCGGAAACATGTCCCGAAAAAGTCCCGAGGCGTCAATGGTTACATCTATCCTGGGGCGGCCCAATGTACTTCCTCGGATGGCGCGCGTACCCATGACGGAGCCCCCGGAAGACCAGATGGGTTCAACACCCACCAGGGCCAGGATGGTAGCCTCGTTTACGCCTTCATTGCGCAGTGTCTCTATGGCCCAGAGGACCACACCCACCTTATTGGGGTACCTTCCTTCATTGGCTTGGCGGAAGGTCTCTATAATGTCGTCAGCTGCTTTTTGCCCCAGTTCCCAGGCGGCCTTGGATGGAATCTTGTTGGGGGCTATGCCGTAAAAGTTACGACCAGTGGGAAGGGAGTCAGGGTTGCGGATGGGATCGTTTCCCTCACCTGAGGGCACGTAGCCACCGGAAAGGGCGCTAAGTAGATACTGGATCTCTAAGGGGCCGGAGGCCATGATCCTATTTTCGATATCTTTAGGATCCACGTCTGGATGGGCGCTAACCACGCTCTGGGCAGTGCCTTGCGCCTCCTCTTGGGGAGGATTCTGGCCAAAAGTGTGTAGACCAAAAGGAATTAAGGTTGTAGTAAGTCCCTCCAGGTATTCTTTTAGCTCCTCTACCTCGTTTGGGCCAAAACCAGTGGGGAGTGCCAAGTCGTGGGAGAGCCCTAATTTTACTGCCATCTCTTCTATCCCCTCCAGATAGACCTGGGCAGTGGAGCTCCCTAAAGATTCCGCCTGGAGGTAGGCATCTATCTCTTGAGATAGGGTTATGTATTCCTCGTAACCTTCAGCAGGAACGATGGCCGGGGTCAGGTGATCTATGATGTCCCCCCTGCCCCGCCTCTTGGCCTGGGTGCCTTCAGCAATATTGTCAACTATATAGGGATAGACGTTTGGGACATTGCCTATTAAGACCTCGGAGGGATCGGCATATGAAAGTCCTGCCTGTTTCCCAGGCAGCCACTCGTGGGTGGCATGGGTCCCCAAATGGATCATAGCCGAGGCATTAAAGGCCTTGTGGATCCAAAGGTAAGCGCAAATGTATTGGTGGTGGGGATAGACCTTGGGGTCGTGATAGAGGTCCTGGGCGTTGTTGGGCTCTCCTCTGGCTGGCTCGGGCATGATGACAATGTTATCCCCCAGAAAAATGGCGGGGATGATAAAATTGCCATCTTCAAACATAACCTTGGAATTAGCCGGTGGTCCCCAGTACTCCAAGACGCGGTCTTGGAACACCTGGGGCAGTTCGGCAAACCACTGTTCGTACTGGGCCAAGGGGACTTTTTGCACCAGAGAAGTTTCTAGCATTTCCTGGAGCTCACCGGGGGCCCAGGAGCCCACGTTGCGACCGGCCTTTAAAATGATGTCTTTTAAGGTCTCTTCAGTAAATGACTGGTTTTCATCTATGGAGTAGCCGGCTTCTTTCATGCTGGCCAAAATAACTGAGAGGCTTTCAAAGACATTTAAATAGCTGGCGCCTATACTGCCCTTACCCGGGCTGTGGTTGTAGTAAAGGATAGCTATTTTCTTTTCGGAGTTTTCTTTTCTCCTAAGGTCCACCCAGGCGTGTAGCCTGGGTAGGAGGAACTCCAGCTGTCCCTCTATGAGTTCGTTTTGATAATAGCTGCCGCCCCCGGTTTCGGATATCATCTCAAAGCGTCCTATGATGGGGGTTGGTTCTATGGTACCGGCCACTTCAGAGATAGCCAGAGCCCAAATAACAGCCAAGGGAGCCACCCCTGTAAGGCTTTCCCGCCATAGGTCAGTGTTCTGGTAAGTAAGGGGCAGAGCGTTAATTAGTGGGACGTTAAGCTGGGCAAGCTTAGTAGCCATTTCCTCGTCAAAAGCCAGGTGAAATTTTAGTGAGATTGCAAGCACAATTTCAACCCTAGCTTTGTTATCCGAGTCCAAAAGAAAGGTATTTAACTGGTCAATATCATGGCCGAAGGGGGCCATGACATTAAAGCCGCCCTCTTCCAGCTTCAAGATGAGCTCGCCCAAGGCTTCCCTTTGACCGGGAGCTAAGGCGCTTGTAAAGAACATTAGCCCTAAAAAGGGCTTGTTTTCATCGTAGTTGGGCCTGGTCTTATACCAGTCAATGAATCCAGTATAGTCTAAGAAATAGTCATCGGCTTCCGGGTGGAAGACGCCAGTTGCTGGAAATAGGTCCGGGGGTCCCACATCCAGAGCTGGGGAAATCATCCGGTTTAAAGAGAGCCTGATGATATTCCGCCAATTTTCTATGGTGGAGTTCATGAAATAGGGAACGGTTTCCGGATCGAAGATGCCCCCCTCTTTTTCTATGTCCTCGACAATAGTCTCGGCATAGAGGACTACCACTGTTCTCCCCGATAAAAGGGAGTTCTCTTGTACGAAAGCGCCCATAGTACCATGTCCGCTTTCCAAGATAATAAGTTGGCTTTGAGCTAGGGTATCCTTAAGATTGGGGACTGTCTTGACGTCGTTTTCACAGAAAACTGTGATGTGTACCCCTTCCGGCCAGGTGGTGTCCGTGGCTGCATGGTGCGCTACGAATGCATGGGTGTCAGTGACAAAAAGGGTTACGTTTATAGGCTCCGCAAAAAGTGGAGTGCTTAAAAGTATGAGGATAAGGAAGCTAAAGGCGATAAAGGGGCGGGGCATAGTAACTCCAACTGCTATTGGCTTATGGCAGGCAATACACCGGGCTTATGGAGGGCTCCCACGAGAGAAACAAGAGGGTGAAATAGATGTAAATAGTTATGGAGTGAGTACCTGGGAAGGAAATAATTTAAGGGAAAACTTAGAAATATTCAAGGGAAAAATGCCCTTAAGACGGCAGGAAGAGTATTTAATGGTAGAAGGAAATATACAAGATATGGACAAATAGGATAATAAAAATAGAAAAACTTAGTTTACATAATATATATAGTTGCAGATGAGTTAAAAAATACTTTATAGGGGTTCTGACTATGCTAGAGCAGCTAAAGCCTGTTATCTGCTTATGGGTTAAGAGAAAAAGGTAAAGCTGAAGGAAGAAAAAAAAGATTCTAGGGTAAAAGGCTTAAAATAGTTGGCACGCAAATAATTAGTCATTTTTGATAAAAGAATACTGCAGTTAGCTTAGCAAATTTGAAAGACGCTAGTTCTTGTCTTTTAAAATAATGTATAGATGATTGAATGGCAATTTAAGTCATAAGAATAGTAAATGGTGTTTGTTTTTGTAAAGAAATGTAAAGGAAAATTTGTATAAAGTTACTTTAAATACTTGACAATACAAGAGAAAAGCTTATAATTTTATAAGTGTATTGGCAGAACATGTGACAGTATAATTTTGTCCCTTTAAAAAATTTATGAGTTTTCCTATATTACTTAAAAAGGAGTTTGAGATGAAAAACATTTCGATGATGATTTTGGTATTGGCAATCATTACTTTCTTATTTTACCCAGTAGATATTATTGCCCAAACAAGCGGAGATTCTAGTCAAAGTGGCGGTTTTCAAGCAGATACTCCTAGCGTCCTAGGTGGGGGATTTCAGGGTCCAGGCCTTGATGTGAGCACAGTAGAACAAGCATTAAGAATGTCTGATGATTCAGCAGTAATCCTTCGAGGCAACATTATTCAGCATCTTGGAAAGGATAACTACCTTTTTCAAGACGGAACTGGGTCAATCACGGTAGATATTGATGATGATAAATGGCGTGGGGTGACAGTTAAGCCAGAGAACCTAGTTGAAATACAAGGTGAAGTGGATAAAGACTGGAATAGCATTGAAATAGATGTGCATCGTATTGCAATCGTCAACTGAGGCTAATAAAGCCATTAAAAACAAATTTATATCATCAAGTCGATTTTTTTTAAAAGCCCCCTTAAGAAATAGGACTTTACATTATTTGCTGTTAATAATTTGGAAAACCCGAAAAAATAGCTTATAGTCCAGGTAACAAATATCTTATAGGGGGCATCTTTATAGCATCTTAAATAATAAACTGTTAGAGTTGGAAGTTTGTAAGTATAAATTTGATAATTGAAAGCTATTTGCGTAAAGCTTTTCATTTTGCACAAATGTCTGATTTCTACAAGATGGCGATTTTATTCATTTTCCCCACTGGATTAGTTCCCTTAGTCCTTAGGCGCTAACGGAATTAGACAATTTTCCAAGCATAAAAGCTGTGGAAAGCCATAAACCCTC
>JAITII010000035.1 GCA_031279515.1 Deltaproteobacteria bacterium | reverse complement strand
TATTTATTTTTCCCCTTAAAATTTAGCTGTATTATACCGTATTTTTGCCAAAATAGCTTAAAAAGATTTCCCAAAAAGCTTGTACAAAAATTGTGCCCTCAAATACCATTGCCTTTAATACTTTAAAGCCAAAGAACCTAAAATTTTTAGTGAGGTGATTTTAAATGATCTTATTTTGTCTAGTATCTAAAATATCATAAGATATTTCATAGCTTTGAAAGACTCTACCAGATACACCACGCAAGATGTACCCTATATCTTAAACTCTAAGGGGGCGAGAAACTAGTTAAGCTTTGGTTTTTTTGTAAATTTTTGTAACTAATATTTCTTCAGCTTAAAAACATTTATTTTTGCGCGCAATTTGAGGCAAAAGAAGCTACATTTTTGCCTTTGTGGGTCTTTTTTTAAATGCTAATACTCGAACATAAACATTTAAAAATCCCCACACGCCTATCCCAAATCCCCACATGCCTATCCTAATAGTAGCTTTGCTACTAGTTTTCTTATACTTTAATGAAGCAGAGCTTTTTCTAAAAAGTCTTAAAAGCCTAAAAAGTCTTAAAAGCCTAAAAAGCCTAAAAAGCCTAAAAAGCCTTAAAAGCCTAAAAAGAAGCTTTTCTGTAATTTTTAAGCTAAGCTTTAAGCCGTATTATTTCCAAGCCCTTAGAGCTAGATTAATGTAAATTTAAAAGGGCTATCTTACCTGAGCCGGAGATATCTTCTAAATTTTGGAATAATTCTATAATACTCAGAGAGAGCAGATAAATTTGACAATAAAATTCTAGATTAAGGAAGATCCCTGAACTTAAAACAGGGCTCTTTCCGCTAAATTGTGTTTAACCCCTTGCTAAGAGCCCTATATTCTGATAAAATTGCCAATAAGTTCGGACGCTAATCAATCCTTATTGGATGCCATTGCGTCCCCTTTTTTTATCCGGGAGGATACCAGGTGCCTACTAGCTTTGCTGCCCTTGACATTGGATCCAATACTTTCCGGCTCATTATCGCCGAAAAGGGACCAGAGGGCATCCTCGTGGGCACCAAAAAGGTCTGGCAAGAGGTCACTAGGCTCTCCCAAGGCCTCTCCCCAGGTGGGGGATTTGGCAGCGCGCCTTTGAAGAGGGCCTTTACAGCTTTGGACCATTTTGCAGAGATCCTGCAAAAGGAAAATCCCCAGGGCGGCGTTTTGGCAGCTGGCACCATGGCAGTTAGGGAATCAGCCGACGGCAAAGAATTCATGAAAGAGCTCAATTGCCGCTATGGCTGGAACTCTAAAATACTAAGCGGCAACCAAGAGGCCTTTCTGTCTGCCAGGGGTGTACAATCAGAGCTCATTGCCTTTCCCAATTGCTCCCTTATCTTCGATATAGGGGGTAGGTCCACGGAATTAATTAGAACTTATAAAAGGGAGATCTCCCTCACCAAGAGCCTCCCCTTAGGGGTAGTATCTTTGACAGAAAAGTTTATCCACCATGACCCGCCCACTACCCAAGAGGTCCTGGCCATGAAAGACTATATTTTTCAGACCTTGAGTGGGAAAGATATGTACATTCGGGTTAAAAACCTAGATGAGATCATAGGTACCGCAGGAACGGTGACAACTATCTGCGCCATGCTACTTTCTCTGGAAAATTATGATCCCCTAAGGGTAAACGGTGCCCGCATCCCTTTGGAGGATATTGAAGCGCTTTTAACGGAGGTAATAGGTGAAACACTCATTAAAAGATCTAAAAGAATTGGGCTCCACCCAAAGAGGGCCGATGTTATTGTGGCCGGCCTCGCCCTTACCTGTACCCTCCTCGAATTTTTCCGAGGCAATTACCTTCTTGTAAGCGATGCTAGCTTACTGGAAGGCCTGTGGCTCCTGCAGGCAGGAGTAATCAGCATAGGGGAGCTTCCAGTTACTTAATACCTGTATTATCTCTTTTAAGACCTCTCTTGCCTGGCTTAAAGGCATCCCAAATTAAACCCTCACCTTCAAACTAGGAAAACACCATGCCCCGAGAACAGATCTTGAACCTTACTGAAAGCCGCGGTGAGTCTGACTCCGATATAAGGGAACTAACAGCGCCCGAAGAGCAAAAGATAAGCATAGGACTTACCTTTGACGATCTGCTCCTCTATCCCTCCTATTCCGAGATCCTCCCTTCTGAAGCCGACACTTCCACCCAGGTCACCAAAAGGATCTACATAACTAGCCCCCTTATCTCAGCTGCTATGGACACGGTAACCCTGGCAGCCACCTCCATCATTATGGCCAGGCACGGAGGCTTGGGTATTATTCACCGGAACCTTCCCATAGAAAGGCAGGCCGCTGAAGTGGACCTGGTGAAAAGAAGCGAAAATGCCATGATCTCCAAACCTGTGGTGGTCTATCCGGAAAACACCGTAAGGGACGTCCTGGAAATCATGGTGAAATACCATATCTCCGGGGTGCCTGTGGTGGTAAGCGTAGCTGACCGCACCCTAAAGGGTATTGTCACCAACAGAGACCTGCGCTTCATGACGGAAAAGGACTACGACCGCTCCGTAGGCGAGGTCATGACCAAGGATAATCTCATTACCGTAGAGAGCGGTACCATCACCTTGGAGGAGGCCAAAAAGAAGCTCCACGCCTCTAGGAAGGAAAAGCTCTTAGTTGTCGATAGAGAAGGAAAGCTAAGGGGCCTTTATACCATCAAGGACATTGAAAAGACCGAGCAATTCCCCCAGGCCTCCAAGGATTCCAAGGGAAGACTCTTGGTGGGAGCAGCTGTGGGCGTGGGCCCAGACGCCATCCAAAGGGCTGAGCTCTTAGTCCACGCAGAGGTGGATATCTTGGCTGTGGATGCTGCCCACGGGCACTCTAAAAATGTCATAGACATGGTTAGCTACCTAAAAAAGACCTACCCCAATGTGGAGGTGGTAGCCGGCAATGTGGCCACCCAAGATGGGGTCAAGGCCCTCTATGACGCTGGAGCGGATGCCGTAAAGGTGGGCGTAGGACCGGGGTCAATATGTACCACCCGCATCATAGCCGGCGTGGGAGTACCCCAGATGACCGCCATCTTTGACTGCGCTAAGATGGCTTACAAACTGGGGATCCCCATCATAGCCGATGGAGGCATCCAGTACTCAGGTGATATTGTCAAGGCCTTGGCAGGGGGAGCCTCTTCAGTTATGCTTGGGGCCTTATTGGCAGGCACCGATGAGAGCCCTGGGGAAAAGACTCAGTACCAGGGCCGCACCTACAAGGTCTACCGGGGCATGGGTTCTGTGGAAGCCATGCGGGAGGGCTCAGCGGATCGCTACAGCCAAGGGAACATGGGTACCAACAAGATGATACCCGAGGGTATTGTGGGAAGGGTGCCCGACAGGGGCCCCTTATCAGATACCCTTATCTACCTCATGGGGGGCCTAAAGGCCGGCATGGGCTACTTGGGTGCCAGAAATCTTCACCAGTTGAGGGCCAATGCTAAATTCCTCCGCATCACCAGAGCCGGTCTCAAGGAAAGCCATGTCCACGATGTAGCTATTACTTCCGAGCCCAGTAACTATCGCTCAGAGTCCTTTTAAAGCCCAAGAGGACCTTTTTAGCTTCTAGATACTCCAAACAAAGATAGTGATAGCCGGACGCTTTTACTTTGCCTTGGAGCCATAGCTTTTAAAGATTCAATTTTTTTTAAAGCTTTAAAATCTTCTCTTTTAAGGGGATGGAAATTTAATCCCCTTCATAAATATTAACTTGCCTAAGTAATATCCCCCATTGCCTGTGACTAGAGCCTCGACTTTGCAAAACCAGCAAAAGGGCAAAACGCATAAGTCTTGTATGTAATATTTATTACTCTACAATTTTTGCAAATATGTGCCTAATATTTTTCGTTTTTCTACCCTTTACGGCTAAAGGATATTACCACCAGCAAAAATTAGACATCTAATGAGCCGTATTTTTTAGAAAAACTAGCATCAGAGAGAAAAGCTTAAATTCCCAAACATTTATGCAAAGCTGCCAGTTAATTTAACTACTCAGATATGCAAAATAAATGAAACAATTTTGCCGTGAAAAGACAAAGAAAATCCTTTAGCCTTTTGAGAAAACCGCAGCCCAAGAAATTTAACAATTTTCAAATTGACAGGTTTTAAAGCTTTTGGAAATTACGGAAATATGATATTGACATAATATTTTCTAGCATGCTGAGTGACTGCAAAAAGGCGATAAAATCTAAATATTGCCAATACCCCAGGGGCTAGATCTTTTTGTCAATAAAATAATTTTTAGCCTCAAAAGCCAAAAAAAAGCCACTATCTTTTTCTATAAATAAAGTGTTATTTTTGATAAATTACTTTTATAATATATTTAAGTATATAAAATATATTAAATTATTGTATCGCTGCCCTGGATGCCTACACTAGAATTTGTCAAGAAAATTGTTGTATATTCTATATTATTCTTGTAAGCTTTTTTGCATAGCATTCCAGGGGAGGTCATCTTGCCAAGCAATTATTGCCTTTTTCTTACGAAAAATGAGACTCTCTATCTGCATAAAGTTTTGGCCAAGGAAAAAAGCTCCTCCCAAAGAAGAAAGCGGATTATGGCTCTTATGATGGCAAGTCAAGGGAAGACTTCACGCTCTGAGATTGCCGATGCTGTGGGCCTCTCAGTTAGGGGTATAGAAGAGATCTTAAAAAGGATAAGCTCCAATGACTTCGAAAGCACTGTGATGGGGAGATCCAGGGGACACAAAAAAAGAGTGCTGGAGGAAGAAGACGAAATAAAACTGGTGAGGCTTTCCAGAGTCACAGATGAAAATGGTTTAAAAAAATGGACCTTGAGGGGTCTTAAAGAGATTTTTGTAACTTCAGGGGGCAAACAAGTCTCCCATGAAACCATCCGCAGAGTCCTCAACAAATACAAAGACACAAAAGATCCAGACAAAGTAGAATTAGATAAAAACACAATAGATAAAGACTCGTAAGATAGTTAAAAAAGAGGGCAAATAGGGCCCTTTTTTTCTTTAATAAGGCCTTTTTGGCCCTGAAAACCTGAAATAAGCGGCCCAAAAGTTTTTTTAAGCACCCGGGCTGGCTAAAGCCAATACCTGCTACTGCCTCTATCGCCTCTATCAACTCTATCGCCTCACTACTGCCCACTATCGCCTCTATCGCCCCACTACCCCCTCTACCCTTGCCTCAAAGCCTACCCTTTTAAACTACCTACCTTTCAAAGTCCAAGAAAACCTTAGTTTTTACCTCTTAAAAGCCCTAAAAACCATCATAGAGAGAAAAAACGCCCCAATTGCCTTTAAAATCAAATTACCTTTGGCCTAAAAATGAGGCAAAATCAATACCTGCGGCCATTTTTCAGTTTTCTGGGCTAATGGTTTTTCAAATTAAAATCTTTTATGCCTTTTATATCCCTTAGGCATTAAGAATATCGCCGCCTTACTCTAGTAGATTCACAAAAAGGTAGATTAATTTTGGCTTTAAAATTGCTTTAAAAAACCATAGTTTACTGGGCCAAAAAACTTATTGAGCCCTTTTTACGATTATTTTATGATTTTTGTATGTTCTTTTGCCTGATAAAGATTTAAAATGATTTACTAGGCAAATAACATTAAATCTATCTACATCCATTCAAGATTGGAATAGGACCGGCCGCATGTCTTTAGTTCATCTCCATGTCCGCTCGGCATATAGCTTTTTAGCTGGGACAATACGCACCCCCCAATTAATAAAGCGCACCAAGGCCCTGGGCATGGATGCCGTAGCCTTAACTGACCTGGGCCAGATGTTCGGCAGCTGGAACTTTTACCGAGAGGCTATGCTGGAAGGCGTAAAACCCATTTTAGGGGTGGAGGCCTTTGTGGCCCCAAGGGGCCGCAAGGTAGTAAACCCCATGGAAAAACCTGGGACTCTCTTACTGCTCGCCTCTGATATTATTGGTTACCACAATATCACTCGCCTAGTGTCACGCAGCAATACCGAAGGCTTTCTCCACTTTCCCCGGATAGATATGGAGCTTTTAAAGGACCACGGCAAGGGCCTTATAGTCCTTTCAGCTGGACTCATGGGAGAGATCCCCCGCTTAATCCAAGGCGGGAATATCAAAGAGGCAACTTTAAGGGTCAAGAACTACCAGGGGCTCTTTGGGGAGAGGTTCTATCTGGAGCTCTGCAATAATAAGCTAGCCTTTCAAAAGGATGTAAATAATGAGTTGGCCTCTATAGGCAAAAGCCTAGGGGTACCCTTGGCCTGTGCCTCAGAGTGCTATTACCTCAATAAAGAGGATATGAGCGCCTTTAAGGTCTTGGAATGCATTAGGACCCGCCAGCAGAGAGGTGCTATGGAGCGCTTCTCTGAAGGTGGGGACATGAGCTTTAAGACCCCGCAAGAAATGAAGCGCCTCTTTGCGGACTATCCCGAAGCCCTAGCTAATACCCTTTCCATAGCCTCGCAGGTTACCTTAGAGTTCCCCAAAAGAAGGCATTATGCCCTGCCTCGACCAGATATTGGGGAAAGCGCCAAAAATGATGCCGATTATCAGCAGAAAATGGAGGCCTACTTTAAAAGGCGGACCCTAGCTGGACTGGAGACAAGACTTTCCTCTATTAAGCCTCCCTTAGAAAAGGCCGACCCTGATCTTGCGGCCTTCTACAAGATGCGCCTCCGCCTTGAAATAGAGAGCATCATAGAAAGCGGCTCAGCCCAGTACATACTGATAGTGGCGGATTTGGTCGCAAATGCCAAAGAGCAGGGCTGCGTCATGGGTCCTGGCAAGGGAAATGCCGTAGCCTCCTTAGTCCTTTGGGCCCTGGGGGTAACGGAAGTAGACCCTGTGGAGCATAACCTTATCTTCGAGTCCTTTTTAAACCTAGATGCCAAGGACTTTCCTAAAGTAGAAATAGAAGTCCCCATAGAAAAGGTCCGTAAAGTTATAGAGGACATCTCCGATACCTACGGGGGCTCACATTTTGCAGCCCATAGCTTAAAATTATCTCGCCTTACTGGCAGATCCTTAGTGCGGGAAGTGGGCCTCGTATTCGGGTTCCCCTTAAAAGAGATGGACGAACTCTGCGGCATGCTCCCCACCCACAGTGGCATAGACCTTAAGATGGCCTTAAAAGAGATCTCTTTATTTAGGGATGCTGCTCAAAATAACCCCAATGTGAAAAAAATAATAGAATTCTGCCTGGCCCTGGAAAATCTCCCCCGCTCAGCGGCTGTCAATGAAAATAGCTTGGTGGTCTCCGAAAGGCTCCTGCGCGATAGGCTCCCTTTATTTTTAGACCTTTCCACCATGCGCAAGAGGACCCCTTCCGTGGTAGTGCAGTACGATTCCCAGGCTGTGGAGGAAAATGGCCTCCTCTCTTTGGAGGTCTTCCCCCAGAAGGTCCTCTCTTTGCAGGCCACCACCTTGAGGCTCTTAAAGGAAAAGGGCATAGAACCGGAGCTAAATAAGATCCCCACAAACGATCCCACCACCTTGGCCCTTTTGGCCAAGGGCAATACCAAGGGCATCCCCTTTCTGGAAAACTACTGGATAGTGGAGCACCTTGCGAGCATCAACAATTTAAGATTTGACGACCTAGTCAATCTTAGGGCCATCTATCCGCCCCTTTTTCATGTCTATGCCGTCCAGGCAGACTATCTAGCTGCCCGCAAGAAGAGACTTTCAGTGCCCATTACCTTGGATAAGCTGGTACCCATCCTATCTTCCACCTACGGCTTTATCCTCTTTAAGGAACAGCTGGTGGAGATGATAGAAAAGCTCACCTTAATACCCACCTCAGAAGCTGAACTTATCCTAAGGGCCTTTAGCCAGCCCCAAGACCCCAGGGCCGCACGCTTCAAGGAGCTTTTGAGCGCAAGACTGCGCCTAGAGGGTCTGGCTGTGGTAAAAGGCCGCGAGATCCTAGAGCGCATCCTCTTTTTTGCCCCCCGTAGCCCCTGGAAACACACAGCCCTTTCCTTGGCCCTCCAATCCTACAGGACGGCCTTTTTAAAGGCCCACTATCCTACAGAATTCATTGACGCCTACCTAAGCTTTGAAGATGCCAATCCCCTAGAGCGGGAAAAGGCTCTTAAGGAATGGCGTAGCTTAAACCTCCGCTTAGTCCCCCCTCCCACCCCCGCCTAAGTACTAGCTTCAGGGCCTAATGCCCCGAGCCTAAGTACTAGCTTCAAGGCCGCCCCGCACTTTAAACCACACCCAAGTACCCCACAATATCTAGTAGCCTCTTTAAATTTTATGGGATTTCCTGTAATCTGTGGCTTGCAGCTTTGCCCGCTAAAATGCCTTTTTGTGCCCTAAAAGGGCTCTTTTCTGCCCTTTGCGCATTTATCTTTCCCTATAAAATCTTAAAGGCCCTCTATGAGTTTTGTTCACCTCCATGTCCATTCCTGCTATTCCCTTTTGGATGGGGCCATCAAGATCCCTGAGCTTATCTCCGCTGCCAAAAAAGACAAGATGCCGGCAGTGGCTCTAACGGATCACGGTCAGATGTTCGGGGTACTCCACTTCTATAACGAGGCCACCCGCCAAGGGATAAAACCCATCATAGGTGTAGAGGCATACCTGGCTTCCAAGGATAGGAGGGAAAAGAATAAAGACCAGCTGCGCTATCACCTAGTCCTTTTGGCTATGGATTCAGAGGGCTATCATAACCTAATAAAGCTCGTCTCCTTGGCCAACCTAGAGGGTTTTTACCATAAACCCCGCATGGATATGGAACTTATCCAAAGATACAATAGGGGGATTATCTGCCTTACTGCCTGCCTCCAGGGGGAGATCCCCCAAAAGATCTTGAATGGGAAAAATGACTTGGATGAGGCCCGCTCTGCCCTAGCTAGATACCAGGACATCTTCGGAGACAGGCTCTACCTAGAGATCCAGGAAAACGAGATTTCAGAGCAGACCATAGTAAATAAAGCCCTAATGGAGCTCTCCAAAGAAACCGGGGTGCCTTTGGTAGCTACCAATGATTGCCACTATCTAAAAAAAGAGGACTATAGGGCCCATGACGTCCTTCTGTGTATCCAGACCAACAAAAAGGTCAGAGACAGTGAGCGCATGCGCATGCCCTATAACACCTATTACTTTAGGACGGCTAAGGAGATGCGCACTCTTTTTAGCTACTGCCCAGAGGCTTGCGACAATACCCTTGAGGTGGCTAAAAGATGCCAGCTGGAGTTTCCCAAAGAGGTTACCTACCACTTTCCCAAGGTGAAAAGCAAAGAGGGTGTATCCTTGGAAGAGAGCTTGGAAGAGCTTAGCTGCAAGGGCCTTTTGGCCTATTTTGCCAAAAGGGAGAGGCTAAATAAGCCCTTGGATGAGGACCTAAAGGAAGAGTACAGAAAGAGGCTGGATACCGAGATAAAGGTAATAAATAACGTAGGCTTTGCCGGTTATTTTCTTATAGTGGCAGATTTTATCGCCTGGGCTAAGAACAAGGGCATCCCCGTTGGCCCGGGGAGGGGATCTGCTGCCGGGTCCCTGGTGGCCTTTAGCCTAGGGATAACCAATGTGGACCCCATCCGCTTCGATCTCCTCTTTGAAAGGTTCTTAAACCCAGAGCGCATCTCCATGCCGGATATAGACGTGGACTTCTGTACAGATGGTAGGGCCGAGGTCTTAGATTACGTGACCCAGACCTACGGGGGCTCGGATTTTGTAGCACAGATCTTAACCCTAGGCCAGCTTAAGGCCAGGGCAGTCATAAGGGATGTGGGAAGGGCCCTAGACATCCCCCTTAGTGAAGTGGATAGGCTTGCCAAGTTGGTACCAGCCCCGGCCAATGACGGGAAGATGACTATTGCCACAGCCCTCCAAAAGGAGCCCAAGCTCAAAGAAGCCTATGACAATGACCCCCAGGTAAAGACCCTAATCGACTACGCCACCACCCTAGAGATGCTCCCCAGACACGCCTCCACCCACGCCTCCGGCGTGGTCATAGGTGATAGGCCCTTAATAGAGCATCTACCCCTCTTTGTGGCTAGCAAAAAAAACGAAAAGGAAGAAAAGCTCCTGGTCATGACCCAATTCGATCTAGCTGGTGTTGAGCAGATGGGTCTAATAAAATTCGACTTTTTGGGGCTCAAGACCCTGACACTTATCAAGCACTCTTTAAAGCTCTTGGCCCTAAGGGGTATCCATGAGGACATGGATACTATAGATACCAATGACCCTTTAACCTTTAAGCTCTTTCAGAGTGGGAACCTTTCCGGAGTCTTCCAGATGGAGCAGCGCGGCTTTAGGCAATACATCATGAGCCTGGCTCCCAATAAGCTGGAAGATATCATTGGCCTTTTGGCCCTCTACCGCCCGGGCCCTTTAGGAAGCGGACAGGGGGAACAGTATGTCAAGGTGCGCCGAGGACTAGCTAAACCCGAGTATCTCCACGAATCTTTAAAGCCCATCTTAGAAGAGACCTACGGAGTCATCCTCTACCAGGAACAGGTAATGCGCATAGCCCAGCTTTTAGCTGACTTCTCTTTAGGTGAGGCAGACAAGATAAGAAGGGCCATGGGAAAAAAGAAAAAGGCCGAGATGGACGAGATCCGTCCCAAGTTTATCGAAAGATGCGTAGCCAAGGGACTAGTGGATGCCAAAACAGCGGGAAAGATCTTTCAGCATTTGGAAAAGTTTGCTGAATACGGCTTCAATAAATCCCATTCCGCAGCTTATGCCATGGTCTCTTACCAGACGGCCTATCTTAAAGCCCACTATCCCGTAGAGTTCATGGCTGCCCTCATGACCTCCGAGCACCAGGACCACGAAAAGATCGCATCCCTCATAGACGAATGCCGCAAGAACGGCATCAAGGTACTCCCCCCTGACGTCAATATCTCTTTGTATCACTTCTCCGTCAAAGACGGCCAGATCCTCTTTGGCTTAGGTGCCATCAAGGGCGTTGGGGAAGGTGCCATAGAGATCATAGAAAAAGCCAGAAGCTCTAAACCCTTTACTGACCTCTTCGACTTCTGCGAAAGGGTAGCTGGCGGGAAGGTGAATAAAAGGTGCATAGAGGCCCTCATCAAATCAGGGGCCCTAGACAATGCCGGGGGAGCACCCCGGGAGGTGCTTTTAGCCACTTTGGAAAATGCCATGAGGGCCAAAAGCTACGACATGACCCAAGCAGACTCTTGCCACAGCTTCAATGATCTTTTTGCCTTTGGAGGCCTGGAGGTGGAAAAGGTACTTAAATGGATGCCCGCCGAACCCTTCGGCGATACAGAACGGCTAAACTGGGAAAAAGAACTCTTGGGCTATTATGTAACAGGGCACCCCTTGGCCCGTTTCGAGGACGCCATAAGGGCCCTTTCCCTTTCCAGCGTCCAGGATTGCCTTAACTTTAAGGAAAAAAGAAAGGTGTGCACAGCTGGCCTTATAACTGAGGTGAAGAAAAAGCTGGACAAGAATCTAAAGGAATATGCCTTTGCCAGGCTAGAAGATATCAAAGGCAGCATAGAGCTAGTCATCTGGTCCAGGGCCTGGAGCAAGATAAAAGACCTTCCTTTGGAAGGCCGCATGTTTGTAGTGGAGGGCCTAGTTCAACCTAAGACCCAAGATACCCCCTTTGGCGGGGCCAAAATAGTCTTGGAGGAAGTCTGGGACTTAGAGGAGGAAATAGAGGAAAAGATAAGATCGGTTATCATCAAGGTGCCTTTTAGATCCCTCAAAGTCCTAATAGACTTAATAAAATCCCAAAAACTCATGGCCAAAAAACCCAAGGGCCCTACCTTTTACCTGCGCATCCACGATTCCACCTCTGGAGAGGGGATCTTTGAGCTGGATACTACCCCTAAATTAACCCTCCCTTTCATAACTGAGATAAATAAGGTCTTAGGCCAGGACGCCTTAAACTTTTCCTCTGATGCCTCTCCTCCCATCCAATAGAGCTACTATTTAGCCCCTGGCTTTAAAGCTAGCTAAAAAAAATACCTAAATTTACTAAGATAAAGCCCTAAGCCCTACTAATAAGCTAAGCCAACACGCCCTATGTCACAAAATTCCCTTGCCCTTCTGGAAAAAATCCCCCATGCCAAGGTCCTGGCCACAGGGGATCTCATCTTGGACCGCTATATCCACGGAGAGGCCCTAAGGCTATCTCCGGAGGCGCCTGTTCCCGTGGTGGTGGTACGTAAAAAGCTCCATACCCCAGGCGGCATGGGAAACGTAGTCATGAACCTTTCCGCCTTAGGCGCCAAGCCCTTGGCTTGCGGCCTAGTGGGCGCTGACTTCAAGGCGGAGATCTTAAAAGAACTCCTAGCCGATGTCTTGGACCCCCAGTCCCCAGGCCTCTTAGTGGATAGTTCCAGGCCCACTACAGTTAAGACCAGAGTGATAGCCGGAATCCAGCAGGTAACCCGCCTGGATGAAGAATCCATTTCTCCCATTAGCCCCCTTTTGGAAGAGAGATACAAAGAATTGATAGCCCCTTCAATAGCCCTGGCAGGGGCAATAAGTATCTCTGACTATGGGAAGGGCTTTTTGACCCCTGGTATCCTAGCTTTTCTGATAGACAAGGCCAAAAGCTATGATATCCCCACCATAGTGGACCCCAAGGGAACAGATTATGGCCGCTATAGGGGTGCTAGCTTAGTCACCCCCAACAGGCAAGAGCTCTCAGTGGCCTTAGGCAGAGACCTAACCCGCGCCCAAGCCCAGGTCCTAGCCGAGGGGGGCTTAGAATTAATGCGCCGCTATGAGATTGAAAATATCTTAATTACCCGCAGTGAAGACGGCATGACCCTTGTGGAGTCAGACGGCAAGATAACCCACTTGCCCACCAGGGCCAGGGCAGTCTTTGATGTTTCCGGCGCCGGAGACACAGTTGTCGCCACTATGGCAGCTGCCATTGCCATAGGCTCCGGCTTATATGAGGCCGCATTCTTAGCCACCTTGGCCGCAGGTGTGGTGGTGGGAAAGGTGGGTACCGCCTCCGCCAAGCCCGAGGAAATAATAGAGTTTTTAAGGATCTCATCTCTGAAACAGGACCTTGTAAGCTAGGGATAAAAGCCCTATTTGAAAAGATCTAGCTAGCTTCTAGCTAGCTTCTAGCTAGATCCCTCCTCCGGGGCTTTTTCTGAGGCCAAGCCCTCCTCCGGGGCTTTTTCTGAGGCCAAGCCCTCCTCCGGGGCAGCTTTTTCTGAGGCCAAGCCCTCCTCCGGGGCTTTTTCCTTCTTTTCCTTTTTTTCCTTTCTGTTACCTTGCCTTTGGGCCGCTTCTAAACCCTTTAGCGCCCACAGGGAGATAAGGGAACTAGAGAGACTAAGGGCATCTTCTATGAGGGGAAACTCCTCTTCTGTAAAGGGGGAGAGCACGTAGTCTTTGACATTGGCAGCCTGGTCCCAGTCGTCCTTTAAGGGCCTTCCTATACCTATGCGCAGGCGTGCGTAGTCAAAATTAACAAACTCTTTAATAGAGTCTATGCCATTGTGCCCGGCACTGCCCTTGCCTTTGGATGCCTTGACCTTGCCGCAAGGCAGATCCATCTCATCGTGAACCACTAAAAAATTATCCGGGGCTATCTTGTAAAAGGATATAAGTTCCCTAGCTGCGTGCCCTGAAAGGTTCATATAGGTGGAGGGCCAGCCTAAGACCAATTTTTGGCCTTTTAGGGTCCCAGTTACTATAAAGCTGGATTTAAAGGTCTTGGGATTTCCCGTCCAGAGCCCTATGCTTACGGCAAAATGCGTAAGTGCCATGAAGCCCACGTTATGCCTGGTATCACTATAGGCCGCGCCAGGGTTTCCAAGCCCTAAGATGAGTTTTACGTCACTAAATTCCATTGTTAATAGATACCTTGAAAGGAGCCGGTCATAATTAAGATCTTATTTTAGAGAAGATGCACCTTTCTTAGCTTAAAGTCTAAATTTCTAAATTATTGGAGATGTCTTAAGCTAGTAGCCAAGAGAGAAAAAAGTTCAGAAACCCATTGTAAAAATAAAATCCCCTCATTTCCACTTGAGAGCTAAAAAAGAGAGAAATAAACCCAAGATGGGCCGCCCATCTTGGGTTAAGCTACAATTTGTACATTTATTATCTTGACATCTTTGGCCTTTGCTTGCAAAATAGGCCACTGTAGACTAAAATTTAATCGGTTATTAACGCTATATCTCTTCTGGAAGGCAGAAAAAGCCTTTTGCTTGACACAGCAAGGGAGTATGAATAAATAGACAATTGTAAAAATTTTTGCAATTTTAAGCGTTTTTAATATTTTTTAACTATTTTATTGCTTTCTAGGGCCCGACCTTTTAAGAGGCCTTAAATCAATACCCTTCTTTCTTCGGAGTGACTTATGAAAAAATACGTCTGTATTGTTTGCGGCTACGAATACGACCCTGCGGTAGGCGACCCTGACAGCGGCATCGCCCCGGGCACCCCTTTTGAGTCCCTGCCGGACGATTGGGCCTGCCCAGTCTGCGGAGCAGGCAAGGATCAATTTGAGCCAGCTGAATAATCATTAATCTTACAATGGAGCCTTAAGGCTTTATCCAAAGCCTTAAGGCCCTTTGCAAGGGAGAGACCATGATCTACCCATTTAACGCTGTAGAGGCAGTTAAGATCGCCCTTTCTATAGAAGAAAACGGCCTTGATTTTTACAACGGGGCAGCCAAGAAATTCGCCCATACCAAGACAGCTGATCTCTTCTCCCGTTTGGCCCAAGAGGAAGTGAGACACAAGGCCCTGTTTCAGAAGCTTTTGGAATCCCTCCCTCAAGATGAGGGACCTTCTGTCTATGACCCCAACAATGAGATGGACCAGTATCTTAAGATGATGGCCGGGATGCACGTCTTTTCCAAAGGCCCTGGCGCCGCGGACAAAGCCTTGGAAAGGGTGACAGACGAAAAAAGCGCGCTGGAGTTAGCTATTTCCTTTGAAAAGGACTCCGTAGTCCTCTATGTCCAGCTGAAGGCCGCCTCAGCGGAGCTGTCGGACCAAATAGCCATAGATAAACTCATAGCTGAGGAATCACGCCACGTGCGGGTTCTCTCAGGAGAATACAACAAACTTCTTGAAAATTAACCCTAGCCCTTCACCTCTATTACGCCCGCCTTTTGGCGGGCGTTTTGTTGTGGCACCTCTTTCCAGCTAAAAGACTAATAGGGACCCCAAACTACTTGAGTTTTGGCAAAAACTCTATAAAAGCTCCATATTTTTCTTTTCCTAGCTTTTTTGCCCATTGTCCTTGAGATTTCCAACTGTCTATAATAAACTTTGATAGTATTTGAAATCGGCTCGAAAAAAACCCTTTTACAAGGGCATGGCCTAAAATTTGCTCGTCACAGGTAATTATTGACCCAAATTAGGCATCCGCATCCAGCGACTAAAAGAGGCTTCCTAACTAGAAGCCCAAGCCACTTTACCACCTCAAAAGGGACCAATAGAAAAAATGGAACCAATTAAAATAGTTGACAATGTTTACTGGGTTGGCGCTGTGGACTACGATATCCGCGACTTCCACGGCTACTTGACTCCCAAAGGGAGTACTTATAATGCCTATTTGATCCTAGACAAGGAAATAACCCTCATAGACACCGTGAAACACGGTTTCGAAGATGAGCTCCTGTCCCGTATCTCTAAGATAGTGGATCCCAGTAAGATTACCCAGGTGATCTCCAACCACGCTGAAATGGACCACACCGGCTCCCTTCCCGGGACCATGAGGGCCATAGGGGCAGATAAGCCAATCTATGCTTCGGCCTTGGGGGTGAAAAACATCCACGGACAGTTCCCCTCTGAGGGCCTAAACCTCAAGCAAGTGGGAAAAGAGGCCCTCAAATTGGGGACCTATTCCCTCCAGTTCCTGGAGACCAGGATGATCCACTGGCCCGACAGTATGTTTAGTTTCTTACCGGAATTGGGGCTACTCTTTTCCCAGGACGGCTTTGGACTCCACTATGCCTCCACCGAACGCTTTGACGACGAATTGCCCCCTTCTACTTTAGAGTACCAGGGCCTCAACTATTTCGCCAATATCCTCACCCCCTATACAAGCCAGATAGCCAAGCTCCTCGAAACAATCACAAGTTCCGGGCTCATTGGCGATACCAAGATCATCTGCCCAGACCACGGAGTGGTCTGGCGGAGCAATCCTTCTAAGATCGTAGAGCTCTACACCAAATGGGTGCAACAGAAGCCCAAGAAGAAAGCCGTGGTTTCCTTTGATAGCATGTGGCACACAACCGAATACATGGCCAGAGAGCTCACCGATGCCTTGGGTCACGAGGGCATAGATACCCATTACCTAAACCTCAAGCACAACCACCGCAGCCAGGTGGCCACAGAATCCTTTGAGGCAGCGGCCATCCTCATAGGTAGCCCCACCATCAATAACCAGATGTTCCCCTCTGTGGCCAATCTCCTATGCTACTTGAAGGGCCTCAAGATGAAAAACAAGATAGGAGCGGCCTTCGGCTCCCATGGCTGGAGCGGAGAAGGTGCTAAGCTAGTCCAAGCGGAGCTTGGCTCCATGGGCTATAGCCTGCCTTCCCCTGAGATCCGCATCCAGTGGGTGCCCCAGGAAAAGGATCTAACGCCTATAAAGGAGCTGGCCAAGCTCATAGCTGCTGAAATCAATAAGGTAGCGGAATAGTTTGTCCCTTGAGCCCCATTCAGAAAACCAATGCAATCCGCTTCTTGGAGACTCTATCTCTTCCCTTTGAGCTAAAGGAAACCTTGGTAGAAGGTTCCATGACAGCTGAGGATATGGCCAGGGCTTTAAATCTTCCCCCGGAGATGGTATACAAGACCCTTCTCTTGCGGGGAGACAAAACAGGACTTTTGGAGGCTATGGTCCCAGCAGGAACGGAAATTGACCTCAAGGCCTTAGCCGCCCTTTCGGGCAACAAGAAGGTAGCCATGACCCCTTTAAAGGAGCTCTTCCCCTTGACGGGCTACGTAAGAGGCGGCTGCTCACCTCTGGCGGGCAAGCATAAATACCCGGTTTTCATCTTAGATGAGCTCATACTTTTAGAAAAGGTGCTTTTTAATGCCGGGAAAAGAGGTCTCTTTATCCTCATGGACCCGCAAGATCTAATAAAGGCCACTGGGGCGGTCCTAGGTCCCATTGGAGTCCCCAGCCAAGGACCTACCTCAGAGTAAAACCAATTTCTAGCTGCCTTTTTAGCTAAGTCCTAAAATAAAAAGCCCCCCACAAGGCGAGTTAGCCTTGTGGGGGGCTTTTTTTATGGCAACAGCTCTTACCTTGGGTAAGCTTATGAAAAATAAAGGGAGGCTAAATGAGCCAAAATAATTATCCGCGATTGGCTAGTAAAGGGGCTGACTCAGTTACGTTTAGTGCCAGCCCCTTAGGCAACAATAAGATGCTACTTAAAACTGATATCCCAGTCCAGCTGAGAACTTGTGATCCAGGAAGTCAGAGTTAGTTGTGAGGTCGTAGTTGGCGAAGAAATCCATAGGTCCTTGGGTCTCAACCTTTAAGCCAGCGCCGGCGTGAAAAGAGCTGCGTGAAGGCTCAACGCCGTAGAACATGGTACGCTGACTAGTTCCGGCAAAACCTGCGCTAAAAGCCGAGTCAGAGTTCTGGGCGGCATAAGTCCAACCAAGGCGGAGCTCTGGGGTTAAGAGATTAGCGCCAACCTGGAACTGCCCTTGAATCCTAACCTCCAAGGGGATGTCTATGATATTGTCGGACAAGGAGTCATAGGTCATGGCAATGGCACCGCCTGTGGCCCTCTCAGTAAATCCATCTTGGTTTAGCTTGATATAACGGACTCCAATGGAGGGCGTTATGGTCATGGTACCAGTTTCATAGATTGTTCCGAGGCGCACGCCTACCTGTATTGTCCTTGTGTCGAAGTCCGCTGTTTTACTGCCGCCTGCTATTATAGCCGTGGTAGCCTCATTCTTGCTTGAAGCAAAGGCGAAGCTTCCATCCAAAAACATGCCTGTCTCAGTTGTATAGCTGCCATAGATTCCGATACCGCTTGTCTTGACATCCACAGTACCTCTGCCATCGCGGTTGTCTATAGTACCTGAGGCAAATGAGGCGGCAAAACCTACTACAAGCCCTGGAGTTGAGGCAAGTTCGTGGTCAATGCCCAAAGCCACTCCTCCGCTTCTGTATTTGTATCCAATGATATCATTTTTGTCATCCTGGGTTGCCCAGCTTCCGAAACCTCCTATCCAGACGCGATTATCATAGGTCCCAGAACCAGCACTGGGAGGGGTTATGCCAGATGTTGTACGTATGTTATCAAGGCGCCCAAAAACCACCCCTTGACTCTTTAGAGCCACATCTAAGGAAGCCTGAGGCGCAGTTAGGAGGTACTCACTAATGGTCTGCTTCATGTACATCTCAGCAGCCCTGGGATTATATAAGAGTATATCTACGAGTTCGTCAGTGAAGTCATCCAACTGAGGGGTTAAGTCCCCGGCTGCATATATTTGGTCAAGCAAGGATGCCGCGTTTGAATAGTTCTGAGTAATCTTGACGCCTTGATCTCTACCTAAATCGTTTACGACCTTGACAAAAGCCTTTTCACCGCGGACGAAGACCTTATCACCTGCTACCTCAATTTCTTCCCACACAGCATCAAATTTAGCATTGTTTGCAAAGTAGATATTATTGACAAAATCAATGATTGGAACGTCATTGTTGAAATCAGCTTCATCGCCTATCAAATCTAAGTAAACAACGCCATTTATATTTAGCTGGGTGCCTTTTAGTTCACCGTGTGCCCCACTTTGTCCGTTGATTTGCAAGACTGAATGGTTTTGAAGATTTAAGGTGCCGTCAATGTTAACATCAGTTACACCTATATTCAATGTACTACTTGTACCTATTGTCACAGCGCCGCCTGCAAGCTGTAATTCTATATGCCTGCTACCCGAAAAAGATAAGGTCGAATTGGTGCCGGTGACATTTAAGGACTTCAAATGGTGCGATTGAACGGCATCTATTGAGTTAAACACCAATGACGATCCATTTGCTACAGTTAAATCAGCTAGTTCAGCTGTTAAATTTCCTTTAAAAGTAGCCTTGGCGTTAGTTAAGCTTATAGCCTCAACAGCTGGAGCGCTAAGCCCACCATTGAAATTATATCCTGGATCCAGGTTGTTAGTTAAAATTATCTCATCATTGCCAGTTACAGTTACAAGTCCATCAAATGTACCTTTCGCACCTTCGGCTGAAAACGTGTCAGTACTCAAAGCTTGCCTAAAAATGGCTGTACCACCGGATAGAGCATAGTCATTTGCTACAGCGACATTCCCTTGAAAAGTATTAGTCCCACCAGTGGAGCTTAAAGAATCTCCGACTATTAAAGCAGCAGCAAAGGTATTGGTACCATTGGTAAGGGTCAAGTCGCCGCCAATATCCGTGGCGCCGTTAAAAGTATTAGTCCCACCACCTTGTACTGTTGCACCCTCAGCAATTGTCATAGTGGCATTAATAATATTGTTAGTAGCTGAATTGATACGCAGAGTTTGCGCAACTAAGGTGTCGGCAGTGGCGTCACCAAGGGTATTTGTGCCACCAGTTATATTCAATGCACCATTTGCATTAATATTCCCGTGTATCGTATTGGTTCCGCCTGAAAAAGCGAGGGTATTACCAGTAGTAGGGGCAGAAGCTGAGTTTACGACTATGACATTGCCTCCGGAGCCACTGGTACCAATTTCATTGGTTCCAGTTACAAAAGTTATGCTGTTGCCAGTACCAAAGGTGCCTGTAGTTCCTGTTTTATTAATTGCATAAACGTTTCCAGTAACGGTAGTTCGGGTAGTTGCGGAAGTACCTCCAAAAGTTATGCTATTCCCGCCGCCTATATTGCCATTGCCGCCCTTTTGCACGGCGATTACGTTACCAGTAACCGAAGTATTGTCGCCAACAAATTCAATTGTAGTATTGGTTCCTACATTTGAATTTCCTGATTGCTCCACCCCATAGACATTGCCGCCAATAGCATTAGTTCCGCTATTAAATTTCACGCTTGTGTTATTGCCAACTTGCCCTTCTGAATAGGCAGCTACAACATCGCCTGTGACTCCCACGCCTTTAGTAAGATTGTCGAAAATTACTGAGCTTCTATCTCCAACTTGTCCTGTTGCGTATGCCCCGTATACGTTACCAACGATTGAAAGGTCGGTATTTGAAAAGTTTACTCCACTTTGATTACCTATTTGTCCTGTCGCATTTGCGCCGTAAACACTACCTTCTAACTCTAGCTCATCATTATTTAAAAAGCTTACAGTACTTTCATTTCCAATTCCAGCCGTTGAATAAGCGCCGTAAACCCCTCCATTTTCTATTTCAAGACCACTATTGCCATCAAAAGTGACACTACTTAAATTACCCACCAGTCCATCTGCGTATGCTCCATACAAAGATCCGTCAACTTTGTTTCCAGTGGTATTTTCAAATGTGACATAATTTTCATTTCCTACAGCTGCTGAACGCAGACTATACACTCCAGCAATATTTCCTGTTATGCTATTAGTTCCTCCTTCAATAGCTACAAAGTTACTGCCACCTACAATTGATGCACCGGTGTTAGCAATATATGCTCCAGATACATGTCCGCCAATGATATTATCAGCCCCTCCAGAGATAGTGACAGAACTGCCAGTACCTACGGCTCCTATGCCACCGGTATCAACATATACTCCGGAAACCCTTCCTGTTATATCATTATCAGCGCCTCCAGAGATAGTAACTGAACTATTATTACCTACGGTTCCAGCACCACCGCTATACACTCCATAAACATTTCCTCCAATATTATTATCGGTGCCTCCAGAGATAATGACTGAACTCCCAGTACCTACGGCTCCTGAGCCGGTATTGTACACCCCAGAGACATTTCCTGTTATACCATTGGCAGTGCCGCCAGAGATAGTAACTGAACTATAATCTCCAACGGAACCTGTGCCATCATTTCTAACTGCAGCTATATTATAAGTAGAATCACCTATAATATTTGTCCCTCCGGTAATATTAATCTGGCTGTAGCCACCAACATTACCTGTTGTGGTGCTTCTATTATAAACACCATAAACATTAGCTATTACAGTATTAGTTCCACTTTGGAAATTAACTTGATTGCCATCAGCAGCAGCAGTAACTGCAGTACCAACAGAACCAGCTCCAGTATTATTGTTGTTTACGGCAGCAACGGTGCGACTTGTGCCATAATTTATCGTGACACTATTTGTTTCAGAATTAAAATTAACCCTGTTTCCGCCTCCAGCTGAAGCTCCGCCTACAAGGTTAGCTCCATAAATAATAGCAGGTGTTGCATCAGGGCCTTTTTGAGAATTACCCCCAGCTTCAAAGCTCACCACATTGTCGCTTGCAGTGGTCGTACCATTAGCAAAAGCGCCATATAGCTCATTGAACGTGGCTCCCCGTACTATTACACTATTTCCGCTCATGGCCAAAGGAGTTGCACTTGAAAGTTGCACGTTGGTGGTAGCTTTTCCTCCACCATATGCCGCGTGAGCCGTGGCACCATCTTCTAAAATTACAGAATTATATGTAATACTTGTTTTATTTATATCCCCAGCTGCATAAGCGCCTGCAACTATACTCGTCACTTGTCCGCCTTGAACTTTAACAAGGTTCCCCGAAAGTGTACCAAAGCTAGATAACTGTACGCTAAGTCCTTCAATATAGGCGCCATATGCCTCCTCTACTCTAGTATAGGAAGCGGTGCTGTTATAAATAAAGACCTCATTATTTTGCATGGTGGCGGAACTTAACTCAGAACTTGAAGATTCTAATAAGAGCCCCCCATGTACTTTTTTAAAGGTACTTTCCGTATTTAAGATTCTTACAATATTTCTGCTAATAGTGGCACCTTCTCCTGTTTCAACTCTTCCGCCAGAAACTGAAAGGAAAGTGCCGGTAATATCTGCACCACTTGCGCCTCCATATATTTCAACAAAATTATCTTCAACATTTATTCCAGTTAATGCGGTAGAACTACGTCCTCTAACATGACCTCCCTGAACTTCGACGTTGGTAAAATTTCCGCCTTGTATATAGACTTTGTTTCCTATTGCGTCACCAAATGTGCTTGTCCCTCCCCTTACATTACCAGAAACAGCGCTTGTTCCATTTATCCAAACCTCATTATTTTGTGCAGTACCACCACATGCCAGCTCATCTGAGCAGGAGCTCTGTGGGTCATTGGCGCCAGCAAAAATAGAAGTTGTAGACCCCCCATTCATAATAACTTTATTGTTTGTTACATTGCCGTTAGCCCAGTTTCCTCCAGAGGCGCCTCCCATAATTAGTCCATATACGGTGCCATCCTTCATTACAACAGTATTATTTATTGCCTGGCCAAGTTGGCTTAGTCCTCCGATAGCAGCTCCCCTAGCGTCAGTTCCATAAGCACCACCCAAGGTGCCGAATCCAACTTGTGTAGTACCCCCTGAAATCCAAAGCTGGTTATTTGTGGCTACCACCCCAGTACTTGCCCCACCCAGTACATTGACATTTGTGTAATTAATGCTCACCCCTGTATTTGTGAAGTCCGCCCCCATGTTATTGCCACTTGTACTGGGGGTACCTAAGGTATTTTTAACTAAGTTGCTATTTATCCCAGAGCCAATATTACCAGATAAAATATTGGCACCAACATTGGGATCTAAATACTCAAGCGTACCCGGGATTGTCCCATACCCTGTTATAAATGTGGTCGGGGTAATACTATCGTAAGCTGGCAGCTGCCCAAGCGCCAAACCCGTACTAATACCCATTGTCAGCAAGATTACCAACAACAGGATGCCAAATTTTGCCCAAAGTCCTTGGAAATCCCCTTTGCTT